>JBGUYG010000081.1:0-41487 GCA_045118535.1 Paludibacteraceae bacterium | reverse complement strand
GAACTTAATTTTTTGGATACTTGCCATTTCGTATTAGCAATAAAGTCGAATGTGTTTTCGTCTTGTGTGTTGGGTAGTGTTAGGTCGAATTGTGTATTGGGTTCAAACTCAAATACGGGTCCTCTTTTTTGTTTGAGTACGATTGTGAATAGCGAGTCATTCGAAGCACCCGTTCCTTTTACTTTGATGGTATCATTTCTTGGTTTTTCGGTTTTATTTGCCTCGTATTCGAGGTAAACGGTTGTAAAGCCGTTGGCGTCTAATGAGGCTTTGTCTTTTTCTTCGAATGCAGGTTTAATACTGAGCCATGTTCCTGTCGGTTCGGAAACCCATTGCTTCATGTAGTATTTGAATTTAAATTGAATCGATCCACCGTCCTGTGAGAGGTTGTCGTATTCAAATTGTGTGTTGGGTTCGAACTCGAATGCCCGTCCACGTTTTTGTACGACATGGATAGCAAAGGTAGAGTCGCCGGATAAGGTATTATCGCCTTTGATGATGATGTCTCCTTCTCGTGCTGTTTCATCGGTGTGGGTAGCGGCTTTGAGCGTGAGGGTCTTGGAGCCTGTTGTGGTATAAGATGAAGTTGTAGTAACGGTTAGCCACTCGGGTTTGCTTGCAACCTTCCATTTGGATATATTGGATGTAAAGGTGAAGGATTGGCTTTGTGCTCCGTCCGCCTCGAATGTGCGTGTAAATTGTGTATTGGTGCTGAACTCAAATGCTCGTCCGCGTTCTTGGTTGATTGCCACTCTGAATATCGAGTCTTTGGAGAGCGAATTGTTTGCTCCTCTGACGATGATGGTATCCGTACGCGGTGTTTCCAAGGTGTTCTTCGGCACGTTTATCTTAATTGATTTTTTGCCTATTCCGTTCGTTGTCGATGTTGGGCTTATGTTGCCGCTGAGCCACGTGCTATAATGTTGGGTAGCCGATGCGTTCCACGCCTTGATATAGGAATAGAAGGTAAATGAAGTATCTACTTTGTTGTTCGCAAAGTTGTATTCGAATACTTTTCCTGCGTCGAAGTCAAATGCTCTTCCTCGTTCTTGGGTTATGGTAACGACGAAAGATGAGTCGCTTGATGGTCCCACTCCCTTCACTTTAATGGTTGCGGTACGGCTTGTGTCAGCGATGTTCTTTTCGTAGTCTATATGCAGTGTTTTGCTGTTTCCAGACCCACCTGATTGTGAGTTGGCTGCGAGTGTGAGCCAGTTATTGGTGCTGGTAGCCGTTGCATTCCATCCGGATACGTTTGCTTTGAAGACAAAGGTCATCTCCCCTTCCGTGTTCTCTATGGTCGGGTTAAAGTCGGTATTGGGCACGAAGTCAAATGCTCTACCTCGTTTTTGTTTGAGCGTGACGATGAATGAGGAGTCTTTGGAGACACCTGTTCCTTTGAATTGAATCAATGCGATACGCTCGTATTCTTCCGTGTTCTCCTCATATTTGATTTTTTGGTTTGGATTTTGACCAGGTGCTGATAAATAAGATGGGTCAGCGTATGCCCAGGTAGCATCTTCGAGTTGCTCGAATTTTACATTACTGAGCGGACCTTGTTTGACGTTGGTTACCCACGCTGCGTTCGAAATGAAGTTAAACGATATCTCTCCTTGAGGATATTCTCTTTCGTAGGAGAAGTCCGTGTTCGGTTCGAATATAAATACGACACCTCGTCTTTGTTTTACAAGGATATAGAATAGTTCTTTATCGTTCTTTGTATTGACTACTTGTACATAAGCCGTACGTGTTGTTTCTTCCTTATTTTCGTCATAGTTGAGTTTGATCTGTCGATTCGTTCCTTTTGTACCCGTTATTTCTGCGGTTTTATTCGGACCTAAGGTCAGCCATGTTTGGTCACTCGTAGCCTTCCATTGTTCTACGTTGGCTTGGAAGGTGAAGGTGTTGTTGCCAGCAGGATAACCTTCTTCGCAGATGAATTCGCCGTTTGTGAAGGTGAAATCTTCGTTGGCATTAAACTCAAAGGGTTCACCTTTTGTTTGGGTGAAGTCGATGTTGAAGGTTGAATCCGGATATTCTTTTCCTTGTACTTTGATGACTGCGGTACGTTCGCTTTGCTCGATGCTCTTTTCATACGCCAGAATCAAGGTATTTTGCCCTGTGCTGCCCGTTAGTTTTTCTGAGGCTGTTGCGTTCGCTGTTTTCTTAAACTTGAGCCACGGTTGCGTGCTGGAAACCTCCCATGCTATGTTGGCTTGGAAGTTAAAGGTTACGGTACCCTCATGATAGTCTCTGGTGTATTGAAACTCTGTGCCTTCGTCGAACTCAAATGCTCGTCCTTGTGATTGTTTTACGGTGATGACGAAGGTTGAGTCGCCAGACCTCTTGTCCGTTGCAAGTCCTTTGACGGTGATGGTGGCTTCTCTTTCGCCTTGGTCTTCACTCTTTGCACAGTAGATGTCGAGGGTGTTGCTGCCTTCTTTGCCGGTAGTGTCGGTTTTGGTTTTTCCATCAAAGGTTACCCATGATTGGTTACTTTTAGCCGTCCAACCCTTGATGTTCGAGTGGAAGGTGAATGTTTTATGGGCCCCTTCATAATCGAAGTGAGGCGTGAAGTTTACATTGTCGTTGAACTCAAATGCCCGTCCGCGTTTTTGTTTTACGACAATTCGGAAGGTCGAGTCCCCAGACAAAGCGTTCAAACCTTTGACAACAACGGTATCGATACGAGCACTGTCCACAATGTTCTTTGCCACTCGAATCTTAAATTCTGACATGACACCTTTTTCATCTGGACGTGTTCCCATGTTTGGTAGAGGCGTTAACCAAGACGGATTCTTGCTACTTGCACTCCAATATTCTGTATTGCAATAGAACTTAAAGGTGGAATCATGTTCGATATTATCCAACTCGTAGGTGAAGCTCGTGTTAGGCTCGAACTCGAATGCCCGTCCACGTTTTTGGGTTACGGTGAAGGTGAAGGTCGAGTCTGAGTCATCGCTCTTCACGGTAACTTCGGCTGTACGTGAGGTTTCTTCCTTGCTTTCATCAAAGTTGAATCGCAAGTTCATGGCACCATTTCCACCCGAGAAAGTCTCGGTTTTATTGGTACCAAAAGTCAGCCATTTTTGGTTACTTGTTGCCGTCCAGTTCGCTACGTTGGATTGGAAGTTGAATGTTTTGTTGCCTGCAAGATAATTGACGGTGTCTTTAAATTTGGTGTTGGGTTGGAACTCAAATGCCCGTCCAGGTGCTTGGATTACCGCAATGTAGAATACGGAGTCTTTGGACTTCGAGTTAGCCGCTCCTTTGACGAAGATCGTATCGGTACGGCTCGTTTGTAAGGTACTCTTGGTGGCCTTGAATCGAATAGTTCTTGCACCTGCTTTCTTGTCTATTGCTCCTACGATGGACAGCCATCGCGTCTTTGATGTTTGCGTGATGACAGTATCCCATGCTACGTTGGAGGTGAACTTAAACTCATATTCGCCTCCGGCACCATCTACTTCGGGACTGAAGTTAGTTCCTTCGTTGAACTCAAATGCATTACCTCGTCTTTGGGTTATCTTAATTTTGAAGGTCGAGTCTTTGGATAGAGTCGGGAAGCCTTTGACAATAATCGAATCTGTACGCATGGTGTCGCCAAGGTGTTTTGGATAGTCAATAACCAACTCGGAAAGACCTGAGCCTGTTTCTTCTTTCAGTGACAGCCACGAATCCTCCGTAGTAGTAGCCACCCATGTTACGTTTGATGTGAATTTGAAGGAGGTTTGGCCTTCCAGGTAATCCACCGTGTCCACAAACTGCGTATTGGGTTCGAACTCAAACACTACTCCTCGTTTTTGTTTGATCGTAACGATGAAGAACGAGTCGATAGACAAACCGTCACCTTGTATCTTGATGTTTGCCGTACGCTCTCTTTCGCCCGTATTCTTCTCATACTCGAATTCGATGTCATATTTTTTGCCTGCTATCTCGCCGTATGCCTGGGAAACTTTTACCCAAGCGGGTTTTGATTGATTATTAACTGTCCATTGTACGTTCGAAGTGAAGGTTAACGGAATCTTTCCTGCTTCATTACCCTTGTCGTATGCAAATTGGGTGTTGGCTTCGAACTCAAATGCACGACCTCGACTTTGGGCTATCGCAATTTTGAAGATCGTGTCTTTGGATTGTGTCGTCGTACCTCGAACGGTAATGGTATCTACACGTGTGGTGTCGTCCTTGCTTTCGGCAACGGAGAATCTCAGTTTATTATTGGTACCTTTTCCGCCAGAGGTTGTCTTAAGGGTCAACCACGACTTATTCAAATGGGTAGCTGCCCAGCCCGTTACGTTGGATTGGAACTTGAAGCTGTCTTCAGCCGCTTGGTTATTGAATTCGTAGAGGAATTTTGCATCGTCGTCAAACTCAAATACAAGTCCACGTCCTTGTGTCACCTTAATGGTGAAGCTCGCAGGCTTTGGATTTGTACCTGTTTCTGTTACCACGACTTCTGCGGACCGTGCCTGCTGTTCGATGCTCTTAGCCAAGTTGAGTTTCAAGGTCTGTTTACCTGTTGAACCTGTGATTTCATCTTTTTTATTGTCTCCCAAGGTCAGCCACGACTTGTTACTTTTTGCCTTCCATGCTACATTCGCTTGGAACGGGAAGCTTAGTTCTTTGGCTGTATAATCCTCTTCGAACTCATCTTTCACGTCTGGGTCGAACTCAAATGCCTTACCTTGTGCTTGAGTTATCGTAATGACGAAACTGGAGTCAGCACTGGCAGGCGTAAGAGTCGAGTTAGCACTGACCTTAATCTTTGCCGTACGGCTACTCTGAGCCGTGCTCTTTTCGCAGGTTATTTTGAGTTCCTTTCGACCTTTATCAGTCTTCTCTGGGAGTTCAACCGTTACCCAGTCTTGGTCTCTCGTTGCCGTCCAGTTAGCGACGTTGGATTGGAAGGCGAAACTTGTGTCTTTCACGCCTTCAAAATTAACGCCATATTGGAAGGATACATTGGAAGCGAACTCAAATGCCCGTCCACGTTTTTGCTCGATGATGATATGGAATAGCGAGTCTTTGGAAGCCTGACCGATACCGCTTATGGTAATGGTATCTTTACGACTTGTCTCGTCCGTATTCTTATTAACGTGGAACTTAAAGTCTTGCTCACCGTTGGTACCCGTGTTCCAATGCATATATAACCAATTGACATTGGATTTTATAGAACCCAGCCAGTTAGCAACGTTTGCATAGAACTTAAAGGTCGTATCTTTTTCGATGTTATCCATTTGGTAGGTGAAGTTCGTATTAGGCTCGAACTCAAATGCCCGTCCACGTTTTTGGGTTACGGTGAAATGGAAGGTTGACAGTCCGTCTTCACTGACCACAGTAACTGTCGCGGTACGGAAGTTCTCTGCCTTGCTTTCAACAAAGTCGTACTTCAAGGATATGTTGCCTTTGGTGCCCGTCTTTGTTTTACTATTATCAAAGGTCAGCCAGTCTTGGTCACTCGTTGCCGTCCACTTATCTACGTTGGCTCTGAACTTGAAGGTGTTGCTACCTGCGTGATAATCAACTGTATCTTTAAAGAGCTCACCCGGTTCGAACTCAAATGGCTTACCTTGCGATTGACTTACCCTAATTGTGAAGGTCGAATCTTTAAATGCGTCTTCTTTTCCTCGCACTTTGATCTCTGCTGAACGTTCTGCCTGTTCTTCGCTCTTATCGAAGTAGAATGTCAAGGTTGGTTTACCTGCTTTGCCTTCTATTTCCTGGCTCTTGCCACCATTTGCTGTCTCAAGCGTCAGCCATGATTGCGAAGTGGTTGCCACCCAGTCGATGTTGGCTTGGAAGCTGAACGTATTGTTGCCGGCTTCAAAGCCTTCGGGGTAACTAAACATAACATTGTTGTCGAACTCAAATGCACGTCCTTGCGATTGGGTTACCATGAAGGTAAAGGTAGAGTCTTTGGAGCGACGATTTCCGTCTTTCACTTGCCCTTGTACGGTTACCTTTGCGGTACGGTCACTTTGTTCCTCGCTCTTTTCGTAGTGGAGTTCGAGGGTAATTAGACCGTCTTCACCTGAGGTGGTCTTGGTCTTCTCGGAACCAAAGGTCAGCCAGTCTTGGTCACTCGTTGCCTTCCATGATGGGATGTTCGAGAAGAAGTAGAAGTATGTTGTACCGTTTTCAAAGTCAACATTCGGGTTGAAGTTGACATTGTCGTTGAACTCAAATGCCCGTCCACGTTTTTGGATGATCCTTACCATGAAGGTCGAGTCGTCCGAAGGATATACACCTTCGACAAAGATGGTATCTGTACGACTGGTGTCGAGGGTGTTCTTGGGAACCTTGATGGAAATCCTCCTATTTTGACCTTCTTTACCCATTTCTGGCAGAACCTCCGTTAACCACGATTTTTCCGCCCTACTTACACTCCAATAGGCCGCATTCGAATGGAAGGTAAAGCCTGTATCTTGTGCAATGTTGTCCAAGTTATAGGTGAAGTTGACATTAGGCTCGAACTCAAATGCCCGTCCTCGTACTTGGGTTACGGTGAACGTGAAGGTCGAGTCGGAGTTTTTGCTCTTCACGGTCACTTTCGCTGTACGTGGGGTTTCTTTCTTGCTTTCGGCAAAGTCGAACTGCAAATTTACTTGACCTTCTTTGCCTTCGATAGAGGTTTTCTTCGTATTAGTAAACGTTAGCCATGATTGGTCACTCGTTGCTATCCATTCCGCTACGTTGGCTTGGAACTTGAAGGTATTGCTGCCCGTATGATAGTCAACGGTGTCTTTAAATTTGGTGTTGGGTTGGAACTCGAATGCCCGTCCACGTTGTTGGGTTACCGCAATGTAGAATACGGAGTCTTTGGACCTCGAATTAGCCGCTCCCCTAACGAAGATGGTATCGGTACGCTTCGTTTGTAAGGTACTCTTATTCGCTTTGTATTTAATGGTTTTTTCGCCCGTACCTTTATTTGGACTCGATGTGATACGCAACCAACCATTTGTTGTCTTTGTAGAAGCCGCCCACGACTCGATATTGGAGATGAATTTGAACTCATACTCACCTTCTGGACTATCCACTTCAGGGTTCAACTCGGTGCCTTCGTTGAACTCAAATGCCCGTCCACGTTTTTGGGTTATCGCAACTTTGAAGAGCGAGTCTTTAGAGTATGTCGTAATACCTTGAACAACAATGGTATCTGTACGGCTGGTGTCGGCAGTGTTCTTTGCAAAGCCGATCGTCAACGTCTTGTATCCTGCTGTTGCTCCTCCTGTACCTGTTGCAGGATCAACCGTCAGCCAGTTATTATTTGTATTCGCTGTCAAACTCTTTGCCGCCCAGTTAGAGACGTTTGGATGGAACTTGAAGGTTGTTTCGCCTTCTGTGTTATCCACCGTGTCCACAAACTGTGTGTTGGGTTGGAACTCAAATGCTGGTCCACGTTCTTGTTTAATCGTAACGATGAAGAACGAGTCTGCAGAAGCACTTGTACCACTGAATTTGATGTTGGCTTCACGTGGTTGCTCGTCCACGCTCTTTTCACACGTAATTGTAATCTCAAAATTGCCTATACCGCCGTATAAATCCGACAGTTTTACCCATTTAGGCATATCTTTTCCGTCCTTTTCTCCAGTTACCCAACTATTTGCATTCGAACGGAATTTGAAGCTAAATTCCTTTCCTGGGTATTCCACTGGAAATTCAAATTGCGTATTAGGCTCGAACTCAAATACACGTCCACGTCTTTGGCTTACGGTAAACTTGAATTCCGCCTCACTGTTATCATCCTTGACGGTGACGGTCGCTGTACGAAGGAGCTCTTCCTTGCTTTCGGGGAACTTATACCCCAAGGTTATGTCGCCTTTGACGCCAGTCTTTTTGGTTTGATTATTATCAAAGGTCAGCCAGTCTTTGTCACTCGTTGCCGTCCAATTCTCTACGTTGGCTTTGAACTTGAAGGTGTTGTTGCCTGCAGGATAATCAACTGTATCTTTAAAGAGCTCACCCGGTTCGAACTCAAATGGCTGTCCTTGCGATTGACTTACCGTAACGGTGAAGGTCGAATCTTTAAACTTATCGTCTTTTCCTCGCACTTTGATCGTAGCGGAACGGGTTGCCTGTTCTTCGCTCTTCTCGAAGTAGAACGTCAAGGTCTGTTTACCTGCTTTGCCTTCTATTTCCTGGCTCTTGCCACCATTTGCTGTTTTGAGCGTCAGCCACGGGTGTGAAGTCTGTGCCACCCATTCTGTTATATTCGAATAGAAAGTGAACGTATTGTCGCCCGCTTCAAAGCCTTCTGAATACGAGAATTTAACATCTGCATCGAACTCAAATGCACGTCCTTGCGATTGGGTTACCGTGATCTCGAAAGACGCGTTTCCTGATTGCACGGTTACTATCGCTGTACGGTCGCTTGATTCTTTACTTTCTTTACACGTGAGTTTAAGGTCAATATCACCTCTACCACCCGACTCTGGCGAAACGGCTGGGGTAACTGTCAACCAATCTTTGTCAGTCGCTGTTGTCGATACGCTTGTAGTCCATTCATCTACATTGGAGTGGAATCTAAACACCTGTTCGCCTCCCTCGTTCTCGAAGTGGCGTTCATACTGTGTGCCTGGCTCAAATTCAAACGAAACACCGCTTGTCTGTCTTACGGTAATAACGAAGAATGAGTCTGGCTCGAGGATATTTGAGATCGTGATTTTGCCTGTACGTGCCGATCCGTCAACGTTCTTTTCGTGTTTGAAAGAGAAGACAATGGTACCAGTCTGACCGTAGTTGGTTGACGGGATTAACCATTTGTCGTTCGTGACTGCCTTCCAATCCGTTACGTTGGAGTAGAACGTGACCGTATCGTAACCTTCTAAATAATCCACATCGAAATCAAATTTCACATCGGATTCGAACTCAAATGCCTGTCCACGTGCTTGGGTTACCGTTATCGTGAAGCTCTCGTTGCCTTTATACACGGTAACGGTTGCAGTGCGTTCTGTTTGCTTGGTGTTCTTCGCATAGTCGAGGATAAGTCCTATGTCGCCTTTATCGCCTTGTATGCTTGTTGCACTTTGGTCTTCCTTGGCTGTCTTAAGCGTCAACCAATCCTCCGAACTCTCTGCCGTCCACTTCTCTACATTGGAGCGGAAGTTAAAGGTCGTATCGCCTTTTGGACGATCTAAGTCGTATGTGAAGGGAGTGTTGGGATCAATCTCAAAGGCACGTCCTTTTTCTTGCTCTACGGCTACAGTAAAGAGCGAGTCTCCACTTTGCACCGTAACAATCGCTGTACGTATGGATGGGTCTGTATTCTTCTCATATTCAAACCTCAGCGTCTTTTCACCTTTACCATTCGACTCGGGCGAAACAGATGGGGTAACATCCAACCATCTTTCCGAACTCGAAGCCGTCCATATACCTACATTGGATAGGAACGTGAAGGTCGTATCATCTTCCAGATACGCTACTTGGTAGGTAAACTCTGTGTTTGCTTTAAACTCAAATGCTCGCCCGCGTGCTTGATTAACTTCGATAACAAAGGTCGAGTCGCCACTTTTCACGGTAATCGTACCTGTACGTTTTGCTTGCTCGGTGTTCTTTGCGTATGCGAGTTTAAGTTGCATGTCGCCTTTGCCAGCCGACTTAGGCGAAGCCGTTGGCTCAACAGTCAACCAATCATCCGAACTAATCGCTCTCCAATCGGTTACATTCGACTTGAACTTGAAGTCTATCGTGCCTGCGGGGTTTTCAACATCATAACTAAATTGTGTGTTATCGTCAAACTCAAACGCCCTACCATTCAACTGATTCACCGTGATAACGAAACTTGAGTCGCCATCTGTGACGGTGATGGTTCCCGAACGAGACGCTTGGTTACTACTTTCATAATAAATGACAAGTTTTATACTATCGTTTCCACCCGACATAGGCGAAACACTCAGCCATTTTTCCGAAGGAATCGCTTCCCATTTTGCTACATTGGATTTGAACTTGAAGGGTCTATTGCCTGCAAATTGGTCAACTGCAATAAGGAAATCAACATTTTCATCAAACTCAAATGCCCGTCCACGTGCTTGATTGACCGTAACAACGAAACTTGAGCCTCCACCTGTGACGGTGATCTCTGCCGAGCGTTCGGTTTCCTCTTGGCTTGCGTCATACTGGAAGTCCAGATTTATCTGACCTTTTTTGCCTGAGGTTGTCTTGCTTGATCCTTCTGCCGTTGGGAAGGTCAGCCAATCTTTCGAACTCTCTGCCGTCCACTCATCTACGTTGGCTTGGAACTTAAATGCCGTATCGCCTGCTGCGTTCTTGACATGGTAGGTAACCGTATTTTCATCAAACTCAAATGCCAATCCACGTGCCTGTTTTACGGTGATAACGAAACTCGAGTCGCCACTCATCACTTTAATCGTACCAATACGTTCGGTTTGCTCGCTACTCTTTTTGAAGTAGAGTTTCAAGTACTGGTTACCTTTGCCATCGGGTATTGCCTTAGACGCTGGCGAAACACTCAACCAATCATCCGAACTTTCAGTAGTCCAACTGGATACATTCGATTTGAAAGCGAAATCTCTGTTACCTTCTGGGTATTCCACTTCGTATTCAAATTGTGTATCATCAAAGAAGTCAAATACACGTCCATTCAACTGATTCACCGTGATGACGAAACTCGAGGTGCCATCTGTAACGGTGATGGTTCCAGAGCGTTCCCCTGATAGGGTGCTCTGCATGTATGAGATTTTCAACGTTATCTGATCTTTGCCTCCCGACTTTTTATCAATTTTCAACCAAGACTCATCCGAGCTGGTAGCCGTCCAGTGATCTACATTCGATATGAAGGTAAATAATTTCTCGCCTGCTGGAGGTTGAACCGTGTGGAGGAATTGTGCATCTTTATCAAACTCAAATGCCTCTCCACGTGCCTGTTTAATCACAACACTGAAGGTCGAGTCGCCTTTCGAGACTTTAATCGTACCGATACGTTCGGCTTGTTCAACATTCTTTTGGAATGCAATTTTAAGCGTATCATCGCCTATGCCACCAGACGCTGGATTGACACTCAACCAAGTATCCAGGCTCTCTGCCTGCCAATCTGCTACGTTGGAATGGAACATAAAGGTCGTATCGCCTTTCGCGTTGCCTACTTCGTATGTAAATACCGTGTTTTCATCAAAGTTAAATACTCGTCCGCGTGCTTGTTCTACCGTGATAACAAAGGTTGAGTCACCTTTCTTGAATTTAATCGTACCGGTGCGTTTTGTTTGTGCGGTGTTCTCATCAAATTCGATTATCAGCGTTTTCCTACCGCTATTGCCCGATGCAGGATTGACTCTCAGCCACGTATCCGAACTAATAGTCGTCCAATTCATCACATTGGGTTGGAAGGTAAAGGTCCTCGTGCCTTTCGAGCCTTCCACTTGGTAGGTAAACTGTGTATTTTCGTCAAAGTCAAATGCTCGTCCACGTGCTTGTTTTACCGTAATCACAAAACTTGAATAGGCACTCGTGACAGTGATTGTGCCGACACGTTCTTCTTGCTCATCACTCTTGCTGTATTTGAGCGTAAGTTTCATAGCACCCTTGCCACCCGACTCGGGGTCAACATCAACACTCAACCATTTATCCGAGCTGGTTGCTTCCCATTCTGTTACGTGGGACTTGAAGGCGAACTCTTGCTTACCTTCCAAGTAACCCACTTTGTATTCATATTGCGTATTGTCATAGAACTCAAACGCCTCTCCACGTGCTTGTTTGATGGTAACCTCAAAGGTAGAGTCGCCACTATGCACTTTGATTTTACCTACACGCTCATCGTCGTCGTTAGGATCGTATTTAATCGTAAGCGTCTTGGCACCCTTGTCGCCCGAGGTCGGTTCAACTCTCAGCCATTTATCCAAGCTGGTTGCCTCCCATTTGGCAACATTGGATTGGAAGTCAAAGGTCGTATCGCCTTGCGTGTGTTCAACTTCGTACGTAAACTCGGTACCTTCATTAAAGTCAAACGCCCTACCACTCAACTGACTCACCGTGATAACGAAACTCGAGTCGCCATCCGTAACCGTGACGGTAGCCGAGCGTTCCTCTTGCGGGCCGCTTTGTAGGTAAGAAAGTGTTAAGGTATAACTCTCTTTACCTCCGCGACTTGGCTTAACGGTCAACCAAGAAGGATCCGAACTCTTCGCTTCCCAATCGGGAACATTCGACTTGAAGGTAAAGTATTTCTCGCCTGCTGGAGGCTGAACCGTGTGAAGGAATTTTGCATCTTCATCGAACTCAAATGCCCGTCCACGTGCTTGTTTTATCTTAATCACGAAGCTCGAGTCTTTGGAGTTAGCCGTGGTACCCGTTACCTTAACGACTGCTTCCCGTATCGATTGTTCCGTACTCTTGGCAGATTTGAGGATAAGGGTCTTGGAACCTGTACCTATTTCTGGGAGTTTAACCGTAAGCCACGATTGCTCGCACTCAACCTTCCAACTTGCAACATTGGAGGTGAAAGTAAACTCGGTCGAGTCTTCGGGACTATCCACTTCGTATTCAAATTGCGTATTTTCATCGAACTCAAATGCCCGTCCACGTGCTTGTTTTATCGTGATAACGAAAAGCGAGTCGCCACTCTTGACGGTGAGTCTTCCTTCGCGTGTTGATTCTTCTGTACTCTTATCGTATTTCAATGTCAAGGTATGGTTACCTTTGCCATCGGGTGCTAACAGATACGATGGATCAGCCGTTAACCAACCACCTGAACTTGCCGTTGACCAAGCCGACACATTCGACTTGAAGTTAAAGGTCTTAGTGCCCTTCGTGTTACCCACTTCGAAGGAGAACTCGGTGCCTTCATTAAACTCAAACACTCTACCACCCCACTGATTCACCGTGATGACGAAACTCGAGTCGCTATTCTTGCTCTTAACCGTAATCGTTGCCGAGCGTTCCTCTTGTGAGGTACTATTCTTGTAGGAAATAATTAAGACAAAGTCTCCTTTACCACCCAAAGTCCTATTAACACTCAACCAATCATCTGAACTCGTTGCTTCCCAACTCGGCACATTCGACTTGAAGGCAAAGCTCTTCTCGCCTGCAAAAGTCTTAGCCGTATGGATGAATTCCGCATTTTCATCGAACTCAAATGCCCGTCCACATGCTTGCGTCACCTTGATTTCGAAAAGCGAATCATTATATTGAACGATAACTTTTGCTGTGCGTTCGGTTTGTTCTTCACTCTTCGCATATTCGAGTTTCACGGTATCATTACCTTTACCGTCCGATGCTCTTTTGACGGTGAGCCACTTTTGCGTACTCGTAGCCGTCCAATTGGTTACATTAGCGTGGAAGGCAAAAATCGTATCGCCTTTCGTGTTGCCTACTTTGTAGGTAAATTCTGTGTTTTCGTCAAACTCAAATACTCGTCCGCGGGCTTGTTCTACTCTGATAACAAAGCTTGAGTCGCCTTTCTTGACTGTAATCGAATCGATACGTTTTGTTTGTGCGGTGTTCTTTTCGTATGCGATATTCAGTTTGATGTCGCCTTTGTCACCAGACGTTTTGTCAACAGTCAACCATTTCTCATTCGAACTCGTAGCCGTCCAATCCGACACATTCGCTTTGAAAGCAAAGGTCTTACTGCCTTTCGGACTCTCCACTTGGTAGGTAAACTCTGTATTTTCTTTGAACTCAAATGCTCGTCCACGGGCTTGTGTAACGGTTATTGTGAAGGTCGATTCGCCACCTTGAACGACAATTTCGCCCGTGCGTTCTGCTTGGTCTTCATTCTTTTCGTATCCTATCGTGAGCGTCTTTTGGCCTTTGTCGCCTGACTCTGGCTTAACGCTCAGCCATTTATTCAAACTCTTTGCCGTCCACTCCGTTACATTCGATTTGAACATAAAGGTCGTTTCGCCTTTCGTATTTTCTACCGGTATAAATTCCGTATTCTCTTCGTACTCAAATGCCCGTCCAGCGGCTTGTTTTATGGTGATAACGAAAAGCGAGTCGCCACTCTTGACGGTAATCGTTCCTTCGCGTTTGGATGCATCCTCATTCTTTTCGAAGTCAATTCGCAAGACCTTATCTTTGCCTTTACCTCCCGATGTTGGCGAAACGGTCAACCAAGAAATATCCGAACTGAAGGCTTCCCATTTCGTTACGTTCGCTGTAAACGTAAATTCCCGATAGTCTTTCGCATTATCAACATCATAGCTAAACTGGGTAGCGGCATCAAAATCAAATGCTCTGCCCTTCAACTGATTCACGGTAATGACGAACGTTGAATCGCCACTCTTGACCGTAACTGTTCCAGCACGAGAGTCTTGTGTATTTGCTTTATAGTTGATGGTAAGTTTCATCTCACCTTTACCACCCTCTTTAGGTTCAGTGGTAACCGTCAACCACGTTTGCGAAGGTGTAACAGACCAGCTCTCCACATACGATTTGAAGGCAAATTCTTTATAACTTTCTTCGCTACCGACCGTAATAAGGAAGTTCGTATTGTCATAGAAATCAAATGCTCGTCCACGGGCTTGCTTAACCGTAACATAGAATACTGAGTCGCCACTCCAAACCTTGATTTTCCCTTCGCGTGCCGATTCGTCTTCATTCTTTTCAAATTCGAGCGTGAGGGTATTTTTGCCTTTTCCACCCGATGTAGGATCCTTAACACTCAACCAATTACCTGTGCTACTTGCTTCCGTTTCCCAACGATCTACATTCGCTTTGAACTGGAAGGTCGTATCGCCTTTCGCATTTTCGACATTGATAAATTCGGCATTTTCTTCGAACTCAAATGCACGTTGGCGTGATTGTTTCACCGTGATAACGAACGTTGAATCGCCACTCTTAACCGTAACGGTCCCGACACGTCCCGACTCATCGTTGCACTGCTCGTATCCGAGTTTCAACGTTATTTGGTCTTTGCCACCCGAGGTTGGATCAACGCTCAACCAACTCTTATCCGAACTGATTGCATCCCATTTTGTTACATTCGATTTTAACTTAAATATCGTATCGCCTTTCGCAAGACCTACGTTATAGGTAAACTCTGCATCTTCTGCAAACTCAAACACCCTGCCATCCAACTGATTCACCGTGATGACGAAACTCGAGTCACCATCCGTAACCGTAATCGTTCCATCACGCGAGAGTTGTGCGTTAGCTTCATAGTTGATGGTAAGTGTTATGTCATTACCTTTGACACCTTTCGCTGGCGAAACGGTCAACCATTGCTCATTCGAACTCGTAGCTGTCCAAGGTTCTACGTAGGCTTGGAACTTGAAGGTCTTATAGCCTGCCGTGTTCTTGACATTGTATGCAAATTCCGTATCCGATGTAAAGTCAAATGCTCGTCCACCTGTCTGTTTTACCTTGATAACAAACGTTGAGTCGCCATCCGTAACCGTAATCGTTCCTTCGCGTTCCGATTGGTTGGTATTCTTTGTGATTGTGAGTGTAAGTTCTATCTTATCTTTACCGCCTGTCGTTGGCTTAACGGTCAACCATTTATCATCCGAAGTGATAGCATCCCATTTCGTCACATTCGATTGGAACTTAAAGGTCGTATCGGCTCCCGAGTTGCTTATATTATACTCAAATACCGTATTGTCATCGAACTCAAATGCTCGTCCACGGGCTTGTTTCACCTTAATCACGAAGGTCGAGTCGCCACTCTGAACGGTGATTGTTCCCGTACGTTCTGCTTGATCTTCACTCTTTTCGTATTCGATGGTAAGTTGCATGTTGCCTTTACCATCGGGTGCTACCTTAGATGCTGGTTTAACGCTCAACCATTCATCCGAACTGATTGCCTCCCAAGCCGCTACGTTGGACTTGAATGCAAAGGTCTCAGTACCTTTCGCGTTACCCACTTCGTACTCAAATTTCGTATCGTCTGCAAACTCAAACGCCCTACCAATTATCTGATTCACCGTGATGACAAAACTCGAATCATCCTTCCAAACAGTGATGGTTGCCGAACGTTCCGTATTGTCTTCACTCTGATAGTATGCGATTTCCAAGGTTTGATCGCCTAATCCTTTGGGGGATTCCATAGAGGTTGGCGTAACAGTCAACCATGATTCGTCCGAACTCTTGGCTTCCCAACTATCTACTTTCGATTTAAACGCAAAGGTCATATTGCCATCCTCGTTCCTAACCGTCTGGAGGAATTTCACATCTGCATCAAACTCAAATACGCGTCCACGGGCTTGTTCAACCTTAATCACTAAGGTTGCTTCGCCACTCTGAACAGTGATTTCTGCCGAGCGGGCTTCATCTTTATTTTCTTCACAGTGGAACTTCAACTTCTTTTGACCCTTGCCACCACCATCCGTAGAAGTAATCGTCAACCAGTCTGTATTGCTACTTGTTGCCGTCCAATTCTCTACGTTGGATTGGAACGTAAAGGAGGTGTCGATTTCCGCACTTCCTACTCGGTAGGTAGATTCTGCACTCTCATCAAACTCAAAGGCTTGTATGCGGGCTTGTTCCACCTTAATCACGAAGGTTGAGTCGCCATCGCCACTCTTAACGGTAATCGTTCCTTCGCGTTTGGAGTCGTTCAGGTTCTTCTCGTATTCGAGTTTAAGCGTCATCTTGCCTTTTTTCTCATTGTCCTTCGCATCGGTCGAAACTTTCAGCCAACCATCCGAACTGATAGCAATCCAATTTGTTACGTTGGATTGGAACACAAAATCCGTATCGCCTTTCAAACTACCTACTTCATACTTAAATTCCGTATCGTCGTAGAACTCAAATGCTCGTCCACGTACCTGTTTTACATTTATATAAAATATTGAGTCGCCACTTTGGACGGTAACTTTAGCCGTACGTTCGGTTTCCTCTTCGCTCTTCGCATACTCGAGGATAAGCTTCATCTTGCCTATGCCTCCCAATTCGGGTTCCACTTTTATGTCCAACCAAAGTTCTGGACACGTAGCCTCCCAATTCTCCACGTTAGACTGGAACGTAAAGGACGTATCGCCTTTCGTGTTGCCTACTTCATAGTCAAATACCGTATTTTCATCAAATTCAAACGCCCGTCCACGCGATTGGATGACCGAGATAACAAACAGCGAGTCGCCACTCTTAACGGTAATCGTTCCCATGCGTTGTGCCACATCTGCACTCTTATCGAATTTGAGTGTCAACGTGTGGGTGCCTTGTCCGCCAGGTGCTGCCTTAGAGGCTGGCTCAGCTCGCAACCAACTACCCGAACTGACAGTCGTCCAAGCCGCAACGTTGGATCTAAACTTAAAGGTCCTTTCCCCTGCCGTGTTGTCAACATTATATATATATTGTGTACCTGCGTCAAAGTCAAATGCCCTACCGTTTATTTGATTCACCGTGATGATAAAACTTGAGTCGAGACTCTTACTCTTCACTGTTATTATTCCATAACGTGAGGCTACTGTACTACTCTTATAGTCAATGGTCAGTCGCTTATTTTTTTCTATACCTCCCGATGGTGGGTCAACTGTCAACCAACTTTTATCCGAGCTGGTGGCTTCCCAGTCTGCCACATAGGATGTAAACTCGAAGGTCTTACTGCCTGCCGAGTTATTCACCGTGTAGATGAAATCCGTGTTCGCATTAAAATCAAACGCCCGTCCACGTGATTGTTTTACCGTAATATCAAAACTTGCATCGCTATTCTTATCTTTCACCGTAACGGTCGCTTCTCGTATGGCTTGCTCTGCATTATTCTCGTAGGAGAGCGTGAGCGTCTTGGAACCTTTGTCGCCCGACACGGTTGTTGCACCTGGGTCGTCACTGCTTGTCTTAAGCTTTAACCAATCTGCCGAACTACTTGCTTCCCAACTCGTTACATTGGATTGGAAATTAAAGGTCATATCACCTTCCGAGTTTTCTACTTCGTAGGTAAATTTCGTATTGTCATCGAACTCAAATGCTTTTCCGCGGGCTTGCTTAATCGTGATAACGAAAAGCGAGTCGCCACTCTGGACAGTAATCGTCCCTTCACGTTTGGATTCCTCTGTACTCTTCTCGTGGGTAATAGTAAGCACCTGGTTGTTACCCTTGCCACCAGACGTTGGCGAAACTTTCAACCAACTCTCATCCGAACTCGTTGCCTGCCAACTGGATACATTCGATTTGAAGTTAAAGGTTATAAAGTCTTTCTCGTACCCAACTTCGTGTTCAAATTGAGCATTTGGTTCAAAATCAAACACCCTACCATCTAATTGACTTACAGTTATAAAGAAAGTCGAGTCGCCGTCGCCACTCGTGACAGAGATGGTTGCGGAGCGTTCTTCTAATTTATCATTCGCCGTATATTCAAATTGCAAGGTTCGATCGCCTTTACCACCAGTTGTTATTGAAGTCGGCGGGGTAACAGTCAACCAACCATCTGAAGTACTTGTGGTCCAACTATCTACGTTCGACTTGAATTTAAATTGCTCAACACCCCCTGCGTTCTTTCCGATATAACTGAACTTCGTATCTTCATAGAACTCAAATGCTCGGCCACGGGCTTGCACTACTGTGATTTTGAAACTATATTCACCACTCCACACTCTAATTTCGCCCGTGCGTTGGGATTCATCTGTATTCTTTTTAAATCCAATTTCTAAGGTTTGGTCGCCTGTAGCATCGAACGTTACCACAGTTGGCTTAACACTCAACCAATTATCCGTACTACTTGCTTCCGCTTGCCAACTCTCCACATTCGATTGGAAAGTAAACTTCTCTGTACCTTCCTCGTTCTTTACCTCAATAAAGTTGGCATCTTTATCGAAATCAAATGCCTGTCCTTCTGCCTGATTTACAGTGATATAAAAGACTGAGTCGCCACTCCAAACCTTGATTTTTCCCGTGCGTACACTTGGTTTTGTATTCTTTTCGAACTTGAAATCAAAGGTCATATTACCATTTCCACCTTCCTTCGGATAAACTGTCAACCATTCATCCAACGGACTTGCTTCCCATTTCGTTACATTGGATATAAACTTGAATTTCCTCGTGCCTAATTCGCTCTCAACATCGTATTCAAACTTAGTATCGGGTGCAAAATCGAATACCCTACCACTTAACTGATTCACCGTGATAACAAAAGTCGAGTCGCCTTTTTCGTCACTTACCGTGATGCTTCCTGCACGATAGGCTTCATCAGTCTCCTCGTATGTAATGATAAGCAACTTATCACCTTTGTCACCTTCCTCTGGCTCAACACGCAACCAATTGTCATCCGAACTCGTAGCCGTCCATTTAGAAACATTGGATTTGAATTCGAAAGTTTTAGTACCAGAAAGGTTATCAACGGGATACTGGAATTTCGTATCTGCCTTAAACTCAAATGCTCGGGCACGGGCTTGCTTTACCGTAATAACGAAGGAAGCCTCCCCACTCCTGACGGTGATTTCACCTGTACGTTCTGTTTCTTCTTCACTCTTCTTGTAAGAGAATTGCAAGGTTATATCACCTGTACCACCCGTTTCGGAAGTCACTTCCAACCAATCGTCTGAAGAGGTCGCCTCCCAATCAGGTACATTCGATTTAAACGTGAACTCATCTTTACCTTCCTCGTTACCAACATTAAATTCCGTGTCTGTATCATACTCAAATGTCTGTCCATGCGATTGTTTTACAATGATGGTGCATCTACTATTTTTACTACTGATGAAAATCTTGCCTTCTCGGTCATCATCTTGACCATTTCTCTCTACATGAATTTCCAACTTGGTATTTTCGTTGATGCCAGACGCTTCTTTTATACTTAACCAGGACCTTGCACCTTCTTCTACGG
This sequence comes from Paludibacteraceae bacterium, assembly GCA_045118535.1. Lineage (GTDB taxonomy): Bacteria > Bacteroidota > Bacteroidia > Bacteroidales > Paludibacteraceae > Colicola. The sequence goes on along the minus strand of JBGUYG010000081.1, from coordinate 21,773 downwards.
TCGCTGTCCATTCAACATTAGCATAAAAAGATAGCACTGAATCTTGTCTTTCGTGATCAAGTCGGATGATGGTATCTTCGTTTTCTACATAAAAATCAGGTGCCAATTGTGTTACGGCGAACCTCACAGAATCATCACCTGAGCAGATAGAGAAGTGGCCTGTCCTAACTTTATTCGTTGTATTCTTTGCAATGATAAAAGTGACCCTTTGTTCTCCTTGCTTACCTCGTGGCGGAACAACCTTGAACCACGATGAAATAGAATCAGGCACTTCCGTCAACCAAACATAATTAGCAGTGAAATAAAGGTCAGAAGAGTCTTCTTTCGTATCAAAGAAATACTCATATTGCGTATTCCGAGAAAACTCCAAAGGCCTTAAAGAGTACGGCATGAAAGGATCATATTCGATCTTTTCACACGTGATGAATAAGCCCACAAAAAGCAATAAAATTGCAAAACGACCAAATCTTTTCATAACACTCTTATTCATTTGCACAAATTGATTGATTGACTGTAAATACAACATCGGTATTCTTTGCACTAATGGTTATATCTCCAGCTCTATTTTGTTTATTTAGTCCATTTTTCTTGACAATGAACGCTACTTTCCAATCTCCTTTTTTCCCTTCCGAAGGAGTAACCGTCAACCAAGACTGAGCATTTTTTTCCACTTCTGCTATCCACACACAACCCGATTTAAAAGTAATATAAGCAGTATCTGCCTCACAATCCAAAGAATATTCGTGCGGCAAATCCTTGTCAATAATTAAACCGTCAAATGGTCCATAAGGTATATATGGATCATACTCCACCTTTTCGCATGCCCCTAACAGCACTAAAAACAGCGTTACAAAAAATACTTTTCTCATATTTTATAGTCTCGGTTCTTACTACAATTTGCAAAATTATACTTTTTTTTTTTTTTTGCAATATTTTTTACATTTTTCGTGATTTTTTTGTGGATTTTTCGTAGATTTCCAAAAATGAAAATAGAGCCATAAATTAAAAATATAAATTATTGGCTCTGAAAATTGGACTTTTTTGCCGAAAAAAGTGAAAAAACGCTACACTTTCGTATTTTTTAAAAGATTACAAATTTTTGGTCAAAATCTGATTCAACCCAATCAAAACGAGATTTTTTTCGTAATGCACTTTGGGGATTGAGGTCAGCAAGTAAGGTGCATTCCCGCCTGTTAAGAAGGTTTGATACTGTTCCAAACGTTCCGACAGCGTCCGCATATATCCCTTCACTTCGTACGTGACGCCCCGCACAACGCCCGTTGCGATGGCTTCGCGAGTACTTTGACCAAACAGTGGCAATAGTTCCCGTTCTTCCGTCTCCACCAAAGGCAGTTTTTTTGTGGCTTGCTTTAAGATGTGCAACCGCATTTTTAACCCCGGCGATATGTTTCCGCCCATGTATTCCCCCTGACTATTGACAAAATCGAAGGTAATCGCTGAACCGACATCAATGATAAGCAGGTTTTCGTTGGGCTTTAAACTAACGGCTCCCACAGCGGCTGCCAAGCGATCTAAGCCTAAGGTCTCGGGCGTTTGGTACTTGTTGACAATCGGGATTTTGGTGTGGTGGTCAAAGAGAATGAATTTTTTGCTCAAATGATGCAAAGCATTGATGATAGCGGCTTCCACGTTAATCACAGACGAGATGATGGCATTTTCAATCGGATACAACGAATACAATCGTTCCACGTCAATGGACGAAAAACTTTTGTATATCAACTTTTTCGTAATCTTTTCGCCATCAAACAATGCCACTTTGATGCGTGAATTGCCTTGGTCAATACACAGATTCATAGGTTATGCGTGGGTGTACAAATAGCGTTTGATGGATTTTTTAGGCGTTTTTTCAAATTCGTGCGGATACAGTTTGATGCGTTTGATTTGCTCGTAACTTGCCAACATTTTGTTCAACTCTTTGTGGTTATTCTCCATCATTTCGTTGAGTTGTTGTTCGGTCAAATGATTCGCATCCACCATCTCGTAATCGGGATAGACGAGTGCCACCAAACCGCCTTCTGCATTGATAACCAAACTTTCCATCACGTAAGGCATATTGTTGAGTTTGGATTCAATTTCTTCGGGGTAGATGTTTTGTCCTGAAGCCCCCAAAAGCATCGTTTTGTTGCGTCCTTTGATGAACAAATTCCCTTTTTCATCGATTGTTCCCAAGTCGCCCGTACGCATCCAGCCGTCATCGGTGAGGAGTTTTTTCGTTTCTTCCTCGTTTTTATAATAGCCATACGTCATCACCTCGCCTCGCACAAACACTTCGCCGATACCTTCTTCGTTCGGGTCAACGATTTTTATTTCACTCAAACCGTTCCCTAATGCCCTTCCACACGAGCCTGGCACATATTGGTCGTAGTGTGCAAAGGTAATCAACGGAGCACACTCGGTCATACCATAACCAACGGTGTATTTGAATTTTATTTTGTGCAAAAACTCGTCCACTTCTTGGTTTAGCGGTGCTCCACCGATGATAATTTCGTAAAAATCGCCACCAAATGCTTGCTCCAAACTATCCTTGATTTTGCTCAGGATAAGGTCGCTAACGAAGGGGATTTTCAACGCCCAATGGATATACGATTTGCCCAAAATAGGTTGGATTTGTTTTTTGTAAATTTTCTCCAAAATCAAAGGCACAGTAAAGACGCAATACGGTTTGAGTTCCGCAAAGGCTTTGAGGAGGATTTTGGGCGAAGGGATCCTGCCGATAAAATGGCAATGAGCACCCTTGCAAAACGACGTTAAGAAGTCAAAAGCACAACCAAAAGCGTGTGCCAATGGCAAGAAAATCACCTGATTTCCACCACGCGGAATAACGGGCTCTTTTGCACAGAACTTCACATTCGCCATCAAGGCATTCAACGGCGTTACAACCCCTTTGGTGAAGCCCGTCGTACCCGAAGTATAGTTGATAGAGGCTATTTCATCGTTGGGACGTGGAGCAAAAGCCACATCCTCTTTGGTATAGCCGTTGGGATACTGCTCATTCAAGAGTTGGGTGCGTTGTTCTACACTCAGCGTCTTTTTGGGAGCGTTGGTAGCAATTTCTTCGAAGGTAGTTAGTGAAAAAACATGCTCCATAGTGGGCATTTGTTTGATTTCAAAGTCCTCCCAGAGCCGCTCTGTAACGAAGAATAGTTTGGCTTCAGAGTGATTGATGATATGCAGTGCGTCATCGGCTTTAAAATCCTGCAAAATCGGCACTATCACCGCTCCATACGTGAGTGTTGCCAAATATGCAATACACCATTCACTATTATTCGCCCCCATCAGAGCGATTTTATCATCTTTTTTGATTTTACAACTTTCAAAAAGATAATGCAGTTTTTTGATTTCAACTGCTACTTGTCCGAATGTTCGCGTATTATTTTTACCATAATCCGTGAAGGCATTCAACTCCCAATTCTCCTTAATAGAACGCTCAAAAGTTCCTACTAAATTTTCTTGCAACATAATTACATCCTTTAAAAATCACCGACAAAAATAATCAAATTTTTTATTCGGAGGGCAAAAATAATATCGAATTATCCTCCGATGATTCTTGAATATATTCTATTTTATCCACAATATAGTTGCTATTCCCTCGCCACGGCAACGTTCCTAAATAGTATTGCCAATGCAACTGCACCGTCTTACCCGTATGACGCATCAACTCATCGGCAACCGCTTGGTCTTTTACCGAAAACTTAAATTCGTTGGACTGGATAGAGGCTTTTTTGTTACTTGAATTGTAACCCGTTTGAATCATCTTACCTTCGTACGTCTTAAAAATAAATCCTTCGCGTTGGAAGTAATTGATTGCACCCGAATTGACACCTTCACGATAGACAAAAGCAAAGCGGACATAGAGGAATATACCCAATCCCACTCCTAAAACAAAAAGGATTATACCAAAAATTTTACGTCCCATATCTTAATTTTTTAATAAAGTTATCATTTGTACAATGGCCTGCTTGCACGCACGGTCGGTGATGGTTTCGCGTTCGCTCCCCAAATGGAACTCTTTTGCAAAAACGTCTGTGGGAGTTGCCCAACTGATCCACACGGTGCCGACAGGTTTGTTGGGTGTACCTCCGGTGGGTCCTGCAACGCCTGTGGTAGCTATCGCAAAGTCGGTATGGAGTAAGTTGCGAACGCCGAGAGCCATCGCTTTGGCTGCCGCTTCACTCACGGCTCCTTGGGTCTGCAAGATGGTTTCATCTACACCCAACACGTCTCTTTTGACCGAGTTATCGTATGCAATCACCGAGCCCATATAAAACGCCGATGAGCCCGACCATTTGTTCAGCAAACTTGCCAACTTACCTCCCGTACACGACTCGGCAGTAGCAATCGTTTGTTTGTTGGCTTTGAGTAAGTCGCCGAGGATTTGCTCGACCGTTTTGGTTTCCCCTTCGCCAATGTAGTAAGGTTCGATGAGGGGATACAAGGTTTTAATTTTTTCTTCGATGAGTTCCTCGCTCGTGTCGTAACCACTCAACCGCAACCGCAAAACACCATTATCGGGCAAGTACGCCAACCGGATATTGATGGGCAAAGCGTCCTCCCAAGTGGCGATTTTTTCTGCCAAAACCGACTCGCCCACGCCGTGTAAAATGAGCGTTTTGTGAATAATTTTGTTGTTATGTTGTTGCTGCAAAAATGGTATAATTTGTTCATTTACAGCGACTTTCATCTCGTACGGAACGCCTGGAAAAGCGAACAGTTGTTTGCCATGTTTCTCAAAAAGCATAATGGGAGCCGAGCCAACGCGATTTTTGAAAATTTTGGCATCTTTGGGTACGAGCCACTGCGATTCGGTCAGATGGTTGAGCAGGCACGGACGATTGGCATAAAGCGTCTGCACATGCTGTTTTACCTCGACACTTTCCACCAAAACCGTCTGAAAATAGTCGCACAACACTTTTTTGGTTATATCGTCTTTGGTAGGGCCTAAACCGCCTGTGGTAAAGATGATATTCGTGTGTGCAAAGGAGTCGTGGATGGCTTGGCTGATGGCTTGGGCATCGTCAGGCACGGTGATAATTTTCTCCACAAAAATGCCATACAAGTTGAGTGTATGTGCCAAAAAAGTGGCATTTGTATTGACAACCTGCCCAATGAGCAACTCATCGCCGATACAAATGATATGTGCCGTTTTGATATTCTCTTCAAAATTTTTCATGGTGCCTTTCTTCGCAATATCTATACCATTCTTGTGCCGTCAAGTCTAATTCCTTGTACCATTCTTCGCCAAAACAGCGAATGAGCGGTGCTTTCAAAAATTGATACAAGCGTATGCCTTCTTTTGCTCCTTTTTTGCGTGCCGTCTGACAAATATGCCACTTGTGATACTCCACACCTGTTCTGTTTTTGCCTTCTGCCGACCGCAATGTTGTCAGCCGAATTGGATATAAATGGCACGAAAGGGGCTTTGTGATGTTAATTTTGTGCTGTTCGTGTAAATTTTCTATCAAACAATAGCAAACGCCCGCTTCATTTTGCTTTGCAAATATACAATCTTTTTGGTTTACAATACTTAAAACTCGCTCGCCCGCTTGGTCAAAATAACTAACTCCTTGACTTTCAACGGTTTGAATCGCCATTTTATCCATAAAAGGATACAACATCGGCAAGTTTTCTGTAATTTCTTGGGCTTCGTGTTCGGCGATAGGAGCCCCTGCATCGCCTTCTATGCAACATAAACCTTTGCACAATGTACAATCGCAACAAAAGTACTCTTCAATCACGTCCGTACTTACTAAAACATCACCAATCAGGAACATACTTACACTTTACATTTGTATTTGGGAACATTTTTCCCTTTGGCAATTTTGTTGAGCGATGTCTGCAAAAATTGTTTCCGTAGCGGTGCGATTCGGTCGGTGAAAATGTGTCCTTGCAAGTGGTCAAATTCGTGTTGGAAAATGCGGGCTCTAAAATCGGTCAACGTTTCGATATGTTCTTTAAAATTGGCGTCAAGATACTTGATTCTTATGGTTTTCGGACGCGTAACGCTCTCGTAAATTCCAGGTAGCGACAAACATCCTTCGTCGTAGGCAATTTTTTCGGCACTTTCTTCGAGGATTTCAGGGTTGATGAAAACCTGCTCGAAGCCAGCACACTCGGGATAGGTCTCTTCCATTCCGTTCGCATCAATGATGAACAGCCGCAACGACTTCCCCACTTGCGGTGCTGCCAAGCCGCAACCTTCCGCTTTCGCCAACGTTTCTTGCATGTTGGTGATGAGCGAAGCTATACCTTCCGTCTCAGGAGTTACGTCCTCGGTGGCTTTGCGGAGAACGGATTGACCGAATAAATAAATGGGTAGTATCATCTCTTTTGTAATTGTAACGATTCTAAATAATCTTCCAAGATAATGCAAGCGGCTATTTTATCTACCCGACTTTTCTCTTGGCGATTTTTTTTCTTACATCCTGCACTAATCATGGCTTTTTGAGCAAGTATGGAGGTAAAACGTTCATCGTAACTGATGAGTGGAATGGCAGGAAAAAGCGAGTTGAACATTTTTTTGAAGTTATCGATTTGAGGGGTTATTTCTGAGGGTTGCCCGTTCATACGCGTTGGGCAGCCGATAATTACTTTTTCAACCTCTTCTTTTGCGAAATAATCTCGCAACCAACTCAATAAATCTTTTGTTTGGATAGTTTCTAACGGATTAGCAGTTATCTGCATGGTGTCTGTAACTGCTAACCCGCTACGCACTAATCCATAATCTATGACGAGCAAACGCCCCACGTGTTCAATCTTACTGATTGAGTTTTTCGGTCATTGCATCGTATTCGCTTGTCATCTTGAAACGATAATACAATGATTTGAGGGTTGTCATATAATCTCTATTTTCGGGATCCATTTCGTGTGCTTTTTCAAAGAAAGGCAAGGATTTTTTGAACATCTCGTTCATTTCTTCCAAGGCTTTTTTGTACGCTTTGGCATCCGAAATAGCGGTTGCATCTTCGTTGATTTGAACGGCTTGGTTGTAGATAATTCTACCTTTTCCAGCCACTGCATCAGCCAACTGTGGGTTGAGTTCTAATGCACGATTGAAACTTGCTTCAGCCACTTCATATTGTTTGGTTGTTTCTTGCAAGTTACCCATAATGAGGTGATATTGTGCCACATTGGGTTCGCGTTCGATGGCTTCCTTGAGGTAATCCATAGCGGCTTGTTGTTGACCCGAGAAGATGTAATGGTTGATTAAGTTTTGCAAGAACCAAGGCTCTTGTGGGAACTTATCCGATGCGGCTTGCAAAACAGCAACGTACTCAGCCGTATCTTTCAGTGCAAAGTATTCTTGATAGAGCAACTGATAGCAAGTAAGCGATTGATACGAGCCGTCTTTGATGTCTTCCAAAATACGGATAGCATTGTCGTGGTCTTCACCTTGAATTGCAAACAAAGCCAAATAATAAGTATATTGGTTATAAATCGTATCTTTTGGCATTTGTTCTTGCAATTTAGGCTCTTGCATCATAGGCAAATCTGGCGTAGTTAAGTAGAGTTCAAACACCTCATACGCTTTTTCATAGTCGCTTTGTTCGTTCAAATAAATACCATACGATATAAGATATTGTGCCTTATAGTATTCCAACAAACGTTTTTGAATTTCCTTACGGATTCTTGTGTCGTATTTTGGACGACCTTTTTTATCATACGTTGGGATTTGCGAGAGACTATCTGCAACCAACCAATAACTATAACTTTCTAACACTGCTTCGCCCGCTTTTTCTGGGTCTACTTTTTGACCGAGCGTTGCTTGAATGGCGTAACGTTTGTTTTCTTCGTAACCAATCAAACCAGCCACGTACCAAGTTTCTGCAAGGGCTTGTGTTTCTTCATTTTCCAATGCCTCTTGTATCGCATTACGTGCTTCTGCGAAGTTAGGATTTTCTTGTAACGAAAGGCTTCTTGCTTTTGCTACATTTTTTTTCTGTGCAGGGCAAAGAAGACTAATCAAAATCGCACCTGCTATCAAGCATATTTTTTTCATATTTTAAAAATTAAGTTATTATTCCTCGTTATTTTCTTCTTCGGTTACTTCTTCGCTTTTGGGAACACAACAGCCGAACATAAGCGTATCGTTGCGTTTTTGCAAATCAATAAGCCGAACGCCTTGCGTATTCCGACCCATCACGCGAATCGCATCCATACTCATACGAATTGCCGTTCCCGATTTGGTGATAAGCATCAAGTCTTCGTCGTCATTCACGGCATCTAAAGCGATAAGATAACCTGTTTTGTCGGTTAAATTCATCGTCTTGACACCTTTTCCACCACGATTCGTAACGCGATAAATTGCATTGCCTTCTTCGTCATCTAAGGCACTACGTTTACCGTAACCGTTGCTCGAAATAACCAAAATCGTTTTGTCCGAATTATTTTCGACGCACACCGATCCGACCACGCAATCAACGCCATCTTTTTCTAACGTGATGGCTTTCACACCGTGTGCACTACGTCCCATCGGACGAATACTTGCCTCATCAAAACGCACAATTTTACCGTTGCGGCTTGCGATGAGAATCTGCGATTGACCGTCCGTGAGCGACACATTAATTAAACTATCTTCGTCATGGAACTTCACAGCCACGATACCGTTAGCACGTGGGCGACTATACGCCTCCAAAGACGTTTTTTTCATCAAGCCATTCTTGGTCGCAAAAATCAAATAATGGTTACGGATATAGTCTTCATTATTCAATTCTTTGACGTTGATGAAGGCACAAATTTTATCATCTTTTTGCAAGTTGATCATATTTTGTATCGCACGCCCTTTGGATTGACGGTTGCCTTCGGGAATTTCGTACACCTTGAGCCAATACAACCGTCCTAATTGCGTGAAGAGAAGCAAAGTCGAGTGATTAGTGGCTTCGTGGACGTATTCAATAAAGTCCTCGTCTCGTGCTGCCGTTGCCCGAGAACCAACCCCACCGCGTCCTTGTTGCTTAAACTCAACCAACGGTGTCCGTTTGATGTAACCCAAATGCGAGATGGTAATCACCATGCTATCATCGGCGTACATGTCGGCTTCGTTGAACTCGGTAGCCATCTTGACGATTTGTGTGCGACGAACATCGTTGTATTTATCTTTTACTTCGTTCAACTCGGTTTTGATGATGTCGTAACGCATATCCTCCGACTCCAACACGGCTTTCAAATGTTCCACCAGTTTCTCCAAATCGGCAAACTCTTGTTGCAGTTCTTCAATCCGCAAACCCGTCAAGGCACCCAACCGCATATCCACAATCGCTTTGGATTGCAAGTTATCAATGCCAAATCGTGCCTCCAAATTGGATTGTGCTTCGGATTGTGTGTAGTTTGCACGGATGATTTTAATCACCTCGTCAATGTTATCCACCGCAATAATCAACCCTTTGAGGATATGCAACCGAGCTTCTGCCTTGCGTAATTCAAAGCGAGTGCGACGGGTTACGACGTCCATTCGGTGCTCAATAAAGAGCGAAATGATGTCTTTGAGGTTGAGCAAACGGGGTGTACCTTTGACCAACGCGATATTATTCACACTGAACGACGATTGCAAAGCCGTGTGTTTATATAACTTATTCAAAACCACTTGTGCGTTGCCGTCTCGCTTTATCTCTACCACGATTCGCACATCGCGTTTGGAGTGGTCGCTTATGCCTGAAATACCTTCAATACGTTTGTCGCTCACCAATTCGGCAATTTTACTCACCAATTCGGCTTTGTTCACATTATATGGTAATTCGGAAATGACAATGCGTTCGCGTCCATTTTCTTCCGTTTCAATCTCGGCTTTGGAACGAATGACGATACGTCCACGCCCTGTTTCGTAGGCATCACGCACGCCTTGGTAACCGTAAATCGTACCGCCTGTTGGAAAATCGGGAGCAGGAATGTAGTGCATCAACTCCTCAATCGAAATATCGCGATTATTGATGTAAGCGATACAAGCGTCAATCGACTCGCCCAAGTTATGCGTTGGCATATTCGTTGCCATACCAACCGCGATACCATTCGCCCCATTCACCAACAGGTTCGGGAAGCGACACGGCAAGACGGTAGGCTCTTTGAGGGTATCATCGAAGTTAAGTTGCATATCGACCGTTTCCATGTCAATATCTCGCAACATCTCCTCTGCCAACTTGGATAACCTTGCCTCGGTATAACGCATGGCTGCTGGACTATCACCGTCCACCGAACCGAAGTTACCTTGCCCATCCACCAAAGTATATCGCATACTCCACGGCTGAGCCATTCGCACGAGCGTCATATAAATACTGCTATCACCGTGCGGGTGATACTTACCCATTACTTCACCTACAATACGAGCCGATTTTTTGGTTGGTTTATCGGAAGTATTGCCTAATTCGTTCATTCCAAAGAGCACACGTCGATGCACGGGTTTAAAACCATCTCGCACATCTGGCAACGCACGAGACACGATGACACTCATGGAATAATCAATGTAGGAGGAACGCATTTCCTCCTCTATCTTCACAGGAATAATTTTATCGTTATCTATCATCTGCAATTACTAAAAACTTTTTACTTATGATTCCCTGAAAGTACTATTGGTCATTTGACAACTACCATTGAAAATCGCTTTTGGTTCAATAATCAATGTCTGTACTGTTATTTCGCCATTTACATTAGCTATAGAGCGAATTGCAAGTATAGTTGAACTGATAATGGAGCCGACTACTTGACCGTAAATTTCGATTTGTTGACCTTTGATGTTTCCTTTGATGCTTCCTTTTTCGCCAACAATTATTTTACCTGTACAGTCCAAATCGCCTTCCAATGTGCCGTCTATACGTATATCCGACACGGCTTTAATGTTACCTACTATTTGACTTCCAGCGGTTAGTGCATTGAACACACTACCAACTTGTTGTGATGAACTTGCCATATTTATTCAAATTTATCTTTTTAAACATTATTCGTGCGAAGTTACATTTTTTTTTGATTTTGACAAATTATTTCTCGTTCGGCATTTTGATTTTTATTATATATTGTGTAATAAACTTTTTTTACGTGGTTTTTGCAATAAGAAATTGTATTTCCTATTTTTTTTATAATTTTGTGTCTGTAAATCATTATAGAAATGCTGTAAAAATACTGAATTATGAAAATTTATACCAAAACGGGCGACAAAGGTACAACCGCCCTATCCAATGGCGAACGAGTGAGCAAAGCGTCCGAACTGCTTGAAACCTACGGAACAGCCGACGAATTAAATAGTTTTGTGGGATTGTTGTGGAGTAAGGTGGACGAAAAAGGTCATCAAGATGTCGCACCTCAACTGCTGCAAATCCAAAGCGATTTATTCAAGGTGGGAGGCATCATTTCGCAGGCACCCATCGAGTTCAAGGAAGAAAAAGTGCAAACAATAGAAAACTGGATTGACCAGATGCAACAAGAATTGGAGCCGTTAAAGGCGTTTGTTTTGCCCAGCGGAACCGAAACGGCGTCTTTGGCACACGTTTGTCGGACGGTTTGTCGGCGATTGGAGCGACGAATGGTCGGCTTAAATCATTCGGAGTTTACAATTATCTTGCAGTATATCAATCGGTTAAGTGATTATTTTTTCACATTGGCTCGCTATTTAGTGAAGATTGAAAACAAAACCGAAATTATTTATAAACCATGAACGATATGTATTTTGTAGCCATTATTGGTGGCGGACCTGCGGGCTATACGGCGGGTGCAGAATTGGTAAAAAACGGGAAAAATGTCATCATTTTTGAAAAGGAAGAATTGGGCGGAACCTGCCTCAATGTGGGCTGTATCCCGACCAAAACCTTGCTTTATTCTGCCAAACAGTTTTGCAATGCCCAAAGCGAAAAGTACGGGATTAAGGCGGAAAATGTCGCTTTTGATTGGGACAAAATGCAGCAACGCAAGGACAAAATCATTCGCAAACTGCGGGCTGGCGTGAAGCAACAACTCACGAATTGCACGGTCATCAAAGGCGAGGCGACAGTTGTAGAACGCACAGACGAAAAGGTCATCATTGAATGCAACGGCGAGCAATATACGGCTGAAAAACTGCTTATCTGTACGGGTTCGAGCAACTTTGTTCCGCCCATTGCAGGCATCGAAAACAACCCCAACGTGTGGGATTCGACAGCCGCTTTGCAAGCCAAAGAGCTGCCTCAAAGCATCGCTATCATTGGTGGAGGCGTCATCGGGATGGAGTTTGCAACTTTGTTTGCGGAGTTGGGGGTTAAGGTGTCTGTGGTAGAGTTTATGCCAAACATTTTGCCCAATCTTGACGAGCAGATTAGCAACCTTTTGAAAGATAAATACCAAAAGCAAGGCATTCAGTTCTACTTGCAAAACAAAGTTACCGCAATCAACGGAAACACCCTGACGATAGAAAATAACGAAGGCACAACCACCACCTTAACTGCCGACAAAATCCTCTTATCTGTGGGACGGCGACCGAATTTGAGTGGCTTTGAAAACTTGGGATTGAGCATCAACAAAGGCATTGAGGTGGACGATTATATGCGAACCAACCTCCCCAATGTGTACGCTGTGGGCGACGTTACGAATAAAATCATGTTGGCTCACGTGGCAACGCAACAAGCCGAAATTGCAGTAAAAAATATACTCAATGAACCCACTATTCCGTTCAGTGCATGCGTTATTCCGAGTGTCGTTTACACCAATCCCGAAATAGCGACGGTTGGCATCACCGAACAGGAAGCAAACCAAACGGGCGGACATATTGTGAAGGTGATTGCGATGAGTTTTTCGGGGCGGTTTGTGGCTGAAAATGAGGGCGAAAATGGCGTTTGTAAGGTGATTTTTGAAGAAAAGACGCAAATCATCAAAGGCGTGCATCTGTTTGGCAATGTTTCGTCGGAAATTATCGCAATGGCTACGATGGCCATTCAACAAAAAATGACCATTGAGCAATTCAAACAAATCGTTTTCCCGCACCCAACCGTGAGCGAAATCATAAAAGAGTGTTTGTAAAATAAAATTAAAATACTACCTTTGTGCCGTTTTGTGAAAAACGAAAAAGAATAGTAAGTCAAATGAAATAATTTATGTTAGGAATAGTAATCAATCCTCGTTCGGGAAAAAAAGCGTACCGAATACAACGTTTGTATTTATTTCGATTATTGAAAAAAAATCGGCAACCATTTGCCTACAAAGTTACAAAATATGCAGGTCATGCCATTGAACTCGCACGCGAATTGGTGGAAAAAGGATACGACCAAATTCTGATTTTAGGTGGCGATGGCACTTTATCCGAAGTGATTAACGGCATTATGACCGCCAAAGTATCCGATGAAGACCGCAAGAAAGTCCAATTTGGCTTGATGCCACGCGGAACAGGTAATGACTGGGCACGCTTCTGGAAGTTGGACAAAAACTATAAACGCTCGTTGAAGTTGTTCTTTGAAGGTAAATCGCAACCTGTGGACGTGGGCGAATTGACCTATTGGCGGAATGGCGAAGAGAAAAAACGCTACTTTATCAACTCCATTGGCTTCGGTATTGACCCGCTGACCTGCAAGTTGGCGAAAGAGTTGCAGTATTATCTTGGCAGCCACAGTATCAACTATTTCTTTGCCCTTTTTGCGGGATTGATAAAGTACAAAGCAATCCCAGTAGAAGTGCTTTCGGACGGACAATTGGTAGCCAAAGATAAGATGTTTTGTGTCAATGTTGCCAACGGTCCGTACATGGGAGGTGGCATGAAAGTGAATGTAGATGCCGACCCGCGTGATGGTGTTTTCCATTCCCTTTTTGCATCCAAACCCAATTTTAAGCAAGTATTGCATGTGATTCGTAATTTATTCAACGGCAACTTGTACAATATAGATTTTATTCATACTTTTACCTCAAAAGAAGTCGTTATCAACTCCACCAAACACATGATGGTGGAATTAGATGGTATCAATATGGATTTTATGGGGTCGTGTGTGATTCGTAACATTCATCACCCAATTAGTATGAAAGTTCCAGATTATTGTTAAAAAAAGTTTAAATTTATGGCAACACAAGAAGAAGTTTTCAAGAAAATTATCGCCCACTGCAAAGAGTATGGCTTTGTTTTTCCGAGTTCTGAAATTTACGACGGTTTAAGTGCCGTGTACGATTACGGACAAAACGGCGTAGAGTTAAAAAATAACATCAAACAGTATTGGTGGAATGCCATGACGCGTTTGCATAGTAACATTGTCGGCATTGATGCGGCAATTTTTATGCACCCGACCACGTGGAAAGCGTCTGGACACGTTGATGCGTTCAACGACCCACTGATTGACAATAAAGATTCCAAAAAACGCTATCGGGCAGACGTGTTGATTGAGGAACAACTCGCTAAGATAGACGACAAAATCAACAAAGAAGTCGAAAAAGCCCGCAAGCGTTTCGGGGATAGTTTTGACGAGACCATGTTCCGTCAAACCAACGAACGCGTGATGGAGCATATCCAGAAAAGAGAGGCTTTGCACGAGCGTTTTTCCAAAGCGATGAACGATAACGACTTGGCTGAATTGCGACAAATCATCGTGGACGAAAAAATCGTTTGTCCTATTTCGGGAACGTGTAATTGGACGGATGTTCGGCAATTCAACTTGATGTTTACCACCGAAATGGGTTCAACCGCCGAAGGTACGATGAAGGTCTATTTGCGTCCCGAAACGGCACAAGGTATTTTTGTGAATTTCCTCAATGTGCAAAAAACGGGTCGTATGAAGGTCCCCTTTGGTATTGCTCAAATCGGGAAGGCTTTTCGGAATGAAATTGTGGCTCGGCAGTTCGTTTTCCGAATGAAAGAGTTTGAACAAATGGAAATGCAGTTTTTTGTGCAACCCGGCGAAGAGTTGAAATGGTTTGATTATTGGAAGCAATTCCGTCTCAAATGGCACAAAGCGTTGGGTTTAGGCGATGAAAAATACCGCTTCCACGACCACGAAAAGTTGGCTCATTATGCCAATGCGGCTACGGACATTGAGTTCTTGATGCCGTTTGGCTTTAAGGAAGTGGAAGGTATTCATAGTCGCACCGATTTTGACCTTTCGCAACACGCGAAGTACTCCAATAAAAAGATTGAATACTTTGATGCCGAAAAAGGCGAAAGTTACACGCCCTACGTGATTGAAACGAGTATTGGTGTGGATAGGATGTTTTTGAGCATCGTTTGTTCGTCTTACAAAGAAGAGGTTTTAGCAGATGGCGAGAGTCGTGTTGTGCTTTCGTTGCCAGCCGTGTTGGCTCCTATCAAAGCCTGCATTATGCCATTAGTGCGGAAAGATGGGCTTCCCGAAAAAGCACAAGAGGTATTGAATATGCTCAAATACGACTTCAAAGTGGCTTACGACGAAAAAGATTCTATCGGCAAACGCTACCGTCGTCAAGACGCCATCGGAACGCCGTTGTGTATCACCATTGACCACGACACGTTGCAAGATAACTGCGTAACCATTCGTAACCGCGACACGATGCAACAGGAGCGAGTTCCCATCGCAGAAGTGTATGCAAAAGTGGCCAAAGAGGCAAGTTTTTCGGAGATTTACAAAAAAATAGCGGATTGAATATGGCTAAAAAATGTGCCAGATGTGGCAAAGAAATAGATTGCAAGCACGATGTTTCGTGTTTTTGCGTACCCTTTGCGATGAGTGATGCCATGCGAGCATACCTCAAAGAACATTACAACGACTGCTTGTGTCAGGATTGTTTGAGTGCCGTGAAAGCCAAGTTTGCCAACACACTCATCTTGGATTTTGGGGGTGTGATTATGAATCACAACGTCGAAGGGGCTATTCAACGCTTTGAGGAGTTAATTGGCAAAGAAGCCGTGCAACGCGAACTCGGGTTTCCGTACAGCATCGAAAACGAAGAAACGATGATTTTTAAGTTTGAAAAAGGCGACTGTACGACCGAAGAATTTGTGGAGCACGTCAAACGTTTAGCTCACCAACACAACCCCAACCGACCCGTTACAACCGAGCAGGTGCGAGATGCGTGGAACATTTCTCATGCAGGCATTGACCAAGACAAATTCGATTTCCTCAAACGCATGAAGCAGCAAGGCAAAACAATTTATATGCTTTCCAACATCAATCCGATTCACTGGGAACATGCCGTAGAGAAGTATCATATTGCGGATTATTATGACTATTGTTGCCTCTCGTACGAGTACAAATGCAGCAAGCCACACCTTGACATTGCCCAAAAATTTGCTAAAAATCGAGGAATCGACCCCGCAGATGCCGTTTTTGTAGATGACTTGGAAGTCAATCGCCAAATGGGCTGGCAAATGGGCTGGGGAGTGTTTGAATCAGTATATGAATATCAAAAAGCCTTACAATAATGGAAGCAAAATACAATCACAAAAACATAGAAAGTAAGTGGTACGAATACTGGGTGAAAAATCATTTATTTCATTCTCAACCCGATAATCGCCCCGCTTACACAGTCGTTATTCCACCTCCCAACGTAACGGGCGTGTTGCACATGGGGCATGTTTTGAACAATACCATCCAAGATATTTTGGTTCGGCATGCTCGTTTGCAGGGAAAAAATGCCTGTTGGGTGCCTGGTACAGACCACGCTTCTATCGCTACCGAAGCCAAGGTTATCAAAAAACTCAAGGAGCAAGGCATCAACAAAGCCGACTTGAGCCGAGAGGAGTTTTTGAAGCATGCGTGGGCTTGGACGGACGAATATGGTGGCATTATTTTAAAGCAACTGCGGACGCTGGGTTGCTCGTGCGATTGGGATAGGACGGCGTTTACGATGGACGAGAAACGGAGCAAAGCCGTGATTGATGTCTTTTGTGATTTGTATGATAAAGGCTTGATTTACAGAGGGTTACGTATGGTTAATTGGGACCCCGAACGCCAGACGGCTCTCTCGGACGAGGAAGTTATCTACCAGAGTGAGCATTCCCATTTGTACTACCTGAAATATCGGGTTGTGGGCGAGGTGGACGTTATCCCCGAAGGCTCGGAGGTGCACAAGGACGAAAAAGGTTACTATGCCCTGATTGCTACCACGCGTCCCGAGACGATTATGGGAGACGTAGCGGTGTGTATCAACCCCAAAGACCCGAAAAATGCGTGGCTCAGAGGCAAAAAGTTAATTGTGCCGTTGGTTAATCGCGAAATCCCCGTGATTGAGGATAGATACGTGGAAATTGGCTTTGGTACAGGTTGTTTGAAGGTTACGCCTGCCCACGATGCCAACGACTACGTTTTAGGACAAAAATACAACCTCGAAACCATTGATATTTTTACGCCCGATGCCCACATCGCACCCGTTGCGGGTTTGTACGTTGGCATGGATAGGTTTGAATGCAAAAAGCAGATTGAAAAAGATTTGCAAGAGCAAGGTCTGTTGGAAAAAGTGGAGAACTACGAAAATAATGTCGGTTATTCGGAACGCACGAATGTACCGATTGAGCCGCGTCTTTCGTTGCAGTGGTTCATCAAGATGCAGCATTTTGCCGACTTGGCTTTGCCACCCGTGATGAAGGATGAAATCGTTTTTTATCCCACAAAATACAAAAACACCTACAAACACTGGTTGGAAAACATCAAAGATTGGTGTATTTCGCGGCAACTGTGGTGGGGACATCGCATTCCGGCGTACTACTTGCCCAACCAAGATGATGTGAAAGACGAGGATAGGCAGTTTGTGGTGGCTCCCACACGCGAAGAGGCATTGCAAAAGGCACAAAAAATCAATCCGAACATCAAGTTGGAGGATTTGACGCAAGACGAGGGGGCTTTGGATACGTGGTTTTCGTCTTGGCTGTGGCCTATCTCGCTCTTTGACGGCATTGATAACCCCAACAACAAGGAGTTGCAGTACTATTACCCGACCACTGACTTGGTTACCGCACCCGACATTATCTTCTTCTGGGTTGCCCGAATGATTATGGCAGGTTACGAATACATGCACGACAAACCCTTCCAACACGTCTATTTTACGGGCGTTGTGCGGGATAAGTTGGGTCGCAAGATGTCCAAGTCGTTGGGGAACTCGCCCGACCCGTTGGATTTGATTGATAAGTACGGAGCGGACGGCGTGCGGATGGGAATGATGCTCTGTGCACCAGCGGGAAATGACATTTTATTTGATGATAGTTTATGCGAGCAAGGACGTAATTTTTGCAATAAAATTTGGAACTGCTACCGCTTGATTGATGGCTGGAAAGTGGCAGAAAAAGCCCAACCAAGCCTGAATACGTTGGCGATTCGTTGGTTTGATAATTTATTGACCCAAAAATGCCACGAAATCGAAGATATGTTCGCAAAATATCGACTTTCGGAGGCTTTGATGGCGATTTATTTGCTGTTCTGCGACGAGTTCTCGGGCTGGTTGTTGGAAATGATTAAACCCGCTTACGAGCAACCGATTGATGCAAAAACCTACGAGCAGGTGAAGCAGATTTTTGAGAAAATGTTGCAACTGTTGCACCCGTTTATGCCGTTTATCACCGAAGAATTATGGCAAACGATGGCAAATCGTAGCGAAGGCGAAAGTATTATGTATGCAACCTTGAAGATAGCAGACAAAACGAGTGTAGAAGCCAATCTATTGCAACAAGTGGAGTACATCAAATCCGTTGTCAGTGGCGTGCGAAATATCCGTGCAAGCAAGAATATACCCAATAAAGAAGCGGTTGAGTTGTTGGTTGGAGCGGAAAATATCAATCAACTTTTTGCCATCGATTCGCAGGCAAGTTGGGAAATAATCCAAAAATTGAGCAATGTAGGGTCTGTGCAGTCGGCTCCGAGCAAGAAACCAGAGGGCGTAACGTCGTTCATTGTGGATACGACCGAGTTTAGTATTCCGTTGGCACAATTCGTCAATAAAGACGAGGAGCGGGAGAAACTGCAAGCCGATTTGGCGTACCAACAGAAGTTTTTGCAATCGGTTAAAGCCAAGTTGTCCAACGAACGCTTTGTGCAGAACGCCAAGCCCGAAATCGTGGCTTTGGAACACAAAAAACAAGCCGATGCCGAACAACGTATCGCTACGCTGGAAGAGGCGTTGAAGAATTTGTGATTCCGCTTGTGAGTTGCGTTTCGCGGTGGTTGAGCAAGATTAAATCCATAGTTTTTAGCCAAACTACTCGTAGCTGAAACGATGCTAAAAAACAATCTGGAGTGTCGTGATTGTCATGTCAACGTTCGTCACGACATCTTCATCTGCAAATGCCTACCATGTGCGTCTTGATTATTACAGCGAAGAATTTATATGAGTATCTTTCTGCGTTAAAGTAGTTTTTTATTATACGAGTTAGGTTGCTTGCTTCTTCAGTGGTTTGTCTGCCAGTGGAGAAGTTTTTTATACGCTAAAATCACTTTGATTTACAACGGATTAAAGGCTGGGATTCATTATATTTTTTGAAACTCTTTTCAGTTTTTTGTTTTTTGAGAAAAATTTTTATACCTTCGCACCGAGCAATTTTGTTTGGTGGAGTTTGCAATTTTAATATTAATTTCAAAATATAAGTTATTGTAATGTGGTTAAAATCTTCATCCATTGGCCGTAAGTTCATTATGAGTATTAGTGGCTTGGCTTTGGTTCTGTTTTTGCTTTTTCACGGGTGCATGAATTTGGCACTTGTGTTTAGTGAAGATGCGTATAATTTGATTTGCTCTGTTTTGGGTGCAAACTGGTATGCTCTTATTGGCACGCTCGGTTTGGCATTCCTTATTTTGTTGCATTTTAGTTATGCGTTGTATTTAACGATCTTGAATCGTCGTGCTCGCGGTACCGACCGCTATGAAGTAACGGCGAAGAAAGAGGGTGTTGAGTGGGAGTCGGAAAACATGCTCGTGCTGGGTGTCATCGTTATCGGCTTTTTGATTTTGCACTTGTATAACTTCTGGTACAAGATGCAATTTGCTGAATTGACGGGCATCGAAACAGGTGCTTTTGACCCACAAAACGGTGCTGCATACGTTAAAGCATTGTTCACAACGCCCGTAAGTGGTCCCATCTACTGTGTGTTGTATCTGATTTGGTTATGTGCTTTGTGGTTGCACCTCAATCATGGTGTTTGGAGTGCTTTGCATACGCTTGGCTGGAATAATCATATTTGGATGAAACGTATCAAAGTGATTGGTTGCATCGTCGCTACGCTCGCTGTGCTGCCGTTCGCAATTGTGGTATTGTATTACTTCGGCATGGGCATTGGCCTGCTCTGCCAATAAACTGTAACAACTATGACAAAGATTAAAGAACAAATTTTGGACGCTGCTAAACAAGTTGTTGAAGCAGTAGCAGAGAAAGTGGTGGAAGCAGCAGCTGAGGCTACAGCTCAAGTGCAAGAAGCAGTCAAAGAAGCCGTTAAAGAGGCTACCACGCCGATCATCACTCCCGAAATGGCTAAAATCCCTGCAGGTCCGTTGGAGAAAAAATGGACGAACTATAAAGATCATCAAAAATTGGTTAATCCTGCCAACAAACGTCGCTTGGACGTCATTGTGGTTGGTACAGGTTTGGCAGGTGCTTCGGCAGCGGCTTCGTTAGCAGAAATGGGCTTTAATGTCCTCAATTTTTGCATCCAAGACTCGCCTCGTCGTGCCCACTCCATCGCTGCACAAGGTGGTATAAATGCTGCAAAGAACTACCAAAATGACGGCGACTCTATCTATCGCCTTTTCTACGATACCATCAAGGGTGGCGACTACCGTGCACGTGAAGCAAACGTGTACCGCTTGGCAGAAGTGAGCAACAATATCATCGACCAATGTGTTGCACAAGGTGTTCCTTTCGCACGCGAATACGGTGGATTGTTGGATAACCGTTCGTTCGGTGGTGCACAAGTAAGTAGAACGTTCTACGCAAAAGGTCAAACGGGACAACAACTCTTGTTGGGTGCATACTCGGCTTTGAGTCGCCAAATTGGCAAAGGCAAAGTGAAGATGTACAACCGTCACGAGATGTTGGACGTTGTGGTGATTAAAGACGAAGACGGCGAACCTCGTGCAAGAGGAATCATTGCTCGTAACTTGGTAACGGGTCGAATTGAGCGTTACTTCGGACACGCAGTGGTGGTTGCAACGGGTGGTTACGGAAACACGTTCTTTTTAAGTACCAACGCTATGGCAAGTAACGGTTCGGCAGCCATGCAGATGTACCGTCACGGAGCGTATTTCGCAAATCCTTGCTACGCTCAAATTCACCCAACTTGTATCCCAAAACACGGCGATTTCCAAAGTAAATTGACGTTGATGTCCGAGTCGTTGCGTAACGATGGTCGTATTTGGGTGCCTAAAAAGTTGGAAGATGCTCAAAAATTGCAACGTGGTGAAATCAAAGGACGCGATATTCCCGAAGAAGACCGCGATTACTACTTGGAGCGTCGTTATCCTGCTTTCGGTAACCTCGTACCTCGTGACGTGGCTTCTCGTGCTGCAAAAGAGCGTTGCGACAAAGGTTTTGGTGTAAACAATACAGGTTTGGCTGTGTTCTTGGACTTCTCGGACGCTATCAAACGTTTGGGCAAAGACGTGGTTGAACAAAAATATGGTAACCTCTTCCAGATGTACGAAAAAATCGTTGACGAGAATCCATACGAAGACCCAATGATGATTTTCCCTGCTATCCACTACACGATGGGCGGTATTTGGGTAGACTATGAGTTGCAAACGAGCGTGAAAGGTTTGTTCTGCATCGGTGAGGCTAACTTCTCTGACCACGGTGCTAACCGCTTGGGTGCAAGTGCGTTGATGCAAGGTTTGGCTGACGGTTACTTCGTGTTGCCTTACACCATCCAAAAC
>JBGUYG010000080.1:0-3016 GCA_045118535.1 Paludibacteraceae bacterium | reverse complement strand
TGCGGCATTTTTTCAACACCAAGATGCAGACAGGGATTCCTGTTGAGTAAAACAGGTTTGGCGGCAGTCCGATGATTGTGTCGATGATGTCATCGTTGATGAGTTTTGTGCGGATCGCCTCTTCCTTGCCACTACGAAACAATACTCCGTGAGGCAGTATTATTGCCATAGTACCTTCGTCGTTCAGATAATGGAATCCGTGAAGAAGAAACGCAAAGTCTGCCGCTGACTTGGGGGCTACGCCGTAGCGCGAAAAACGAAAATCTTGCTCCTCTTTTTCGCCCGGCTCCCAACGAAGGCTGAACGGTGGATTGGCTACCACTGCGTCAAATTTTATATGACTGCCCGGAATCTCCTCTTTCAGCACTTTCCAATCGTTGACAAGAGTGTCGCCGTGGTAAATCTCAAACTCGGTGTCTTTTACTCCGTGAAGAAGCATATTCATTCGGGCAAGGTTGTAGGTGGTGATGTTTTTTTCCTGACCGTATATTTTCCCAATGCCGTATGTCCCCATTGTCTTTTTTACATTGAGTAATAGTGACCCTGAACCACAAGCAAAGTCAAGTACGTTTTTTAGTGCCTTTTTGGGTTTGTCATTGCTCTTGGGGTCTTGACAGTCGAGTACAACAATTTGAGACAATATGTTAGATATTTGCTGTGGTGTATAAAACTCTCCGGCTTTTTGTCCTGCACTTGCTGCAAACTTGCCTATCACATACTCATACGCATCGCCCAAAGCGTCGGTGGTCTCTGTAAATTCTTCCAACTTGTTGGCAATGGTGTTGATGATTTTGCATAGCAACAGATTGCGCTCTGTGGGATTTTTACCCAATTTGTCGGAATCAAGATGAATTTCAGAAAACAATCCTTCAAATGTGTTGCCAAACGCGTCGTTTTCTATCTTTTTGAATCCTTCTGACAATGTGCTGAGCAAATCCTCGCTTTGTTTGCTTGCTAACTTGCTGATGTTGTCCCACAAATATTTGGGCTCGATTACATAATGAATCTTGCGGCGCATCTGTTTTTCAAATTCTTCAATGACGTCGGGATTCTTTTCATACCAATCGAGCAACGGCGTTGGGCTTTCGGTGTCATACTCCTTGCCCAATTCTTTCTTGACGGCTTCCCTGTATCTCCAAGAAATGTTGTAAAGGAACAGAAACGAGAGCATATAATCCCTGAAACTGTCCGCGTTCATCGAACCTCGGAGGTCATTGGCAACAGCCCAAAGGATGTCGCCCAATTTATTTTGATTGTTGTCTGACATAATCGTTGTCTATTTTTGTTATTATTATTTTAAATAAAACCCGAATTTATCAATTAATTGGGTTGTTATATCCTCTATCATCTGTCTATTATTTTCTGTCAATACGCTCATTTGTGGGTAATAAACACTTTTGTGTGTTAACGCATTAACAATGGTAGCGATTTGGTTTGAGTCAGCGTATCCCAATTTTTGCAATATGTATGAGAAATTTGGACGTCCGAGAAATGACGAAACGTTTTCCAAAACTTGCCTGAGCATTGCCATATGGAACATTTCTATGCTGTTATTTTTTACTGCGTCTTGTAGGACTTTAAGTATGTGTAGGTGATACAGCATATTTACTTGTGTTTCCAATAGATATCTATTTAGTTTGTGGCTAAGCAACCATATTTTGTATTTTGGTTCGATTACGTGACCGTCGGCTTTGTCAACTTTGTTGAATTTACCTTTCATTTCACCACTGCGAATCCAAGTTTGCAAAATGGATGTTAATCCAAGATGGTGTGTGGTGATAATTATCTTTTTCTTTTCAAATTGTTTCTTTATCAATTCGTATAAAGAAAAGATGGTGATGAACATATTGTTTTCATCAACACTTGATATTGGGTCGTCAATGAAAATGTATTTTATCGTGTCGTCAAAAACATCCAAATCGAACAGCATAAGGAAAAAACACCAAATGAATATTCTTTCCTCTGCGCGCGAAATTTTGATATTTGTATCTTCATCGTCTTCTAAATAAAACGATATTGAAGATATGCCGTCCTCAATATTTTCGTGGGGGTTAAATTTAAAATGATATTTGGGCTTGTATGGCGACAACTTATCAATGAGCATATCTTCCGATATGTCAGAATGGTATATGTTGAGGATAGACGGTTTTAGCATTAGAAGAAGATTGTCGTTATCCCAAGAGAATAAATCTTCGCTGAATGCGTTGTAATATAATCCTTTCTCTCCGTCGCCGTTGGAGATGTTTTTATATTCCACCGACAACCGTGTTTTACCTGTAGCATTAAACGCATATATCAGAAACAAAGATTCTTTTGCGTCTTTGATTTCTTTTGCTACCTCCGTAAGTGTGTTAAATTCGCTTGCCATTGTTACCTGATTTTTACAAACATTTTTTGCATCAAGCCTTTTTTATGCATCTGCAATGCTTGAAGTTTTTGTTCATATTTTTCTATTTCGTTATCCAATGAAGTCAAACACGAGGCGATTGCTTTTTGTTCTGCGAGTGAAGGTAGAAGAATTTCTTGGCTGTAAAGTTTGCTCCATTCTACATTACGTCGACAAACACTCGCACCCTCTGTTGTAGCAACGAAGAAAAAGTTTTTGGTAGCATCTCGTTTAATCCAATGACTCAAAAAGATAGGGTCACAACCAATTATTTCGTAGGTTTTGTACGCAGGTGATATTAGGCCGTGCTCAAATTTTAAATTTACATTTGCGTTTCCCAAATGTAAATTTTGCGCCGAAAGAATTAGCATATTCTTTTTTATCTTCTTGTATCCTTTGGTACTTTCTCCGCGTTGGTGACTAAATACATCTGAATTAAGGAAAATGCCATTGATTGTAGATGAAAGTAATGTGTCTTCGTTATCTACTTTTGATACGTCTTTTGTCTCATTAAAAATAGAACCAAATTGAACCGCTACCCATTCTCCTTCAAATCCATCAAACCTCAATTCCGGCACGTTGCTACCTCTTTTAGGAAACAATTTCTGCATCAATCCTTTTTTGTGCTGT
>JBGUYG010000079.1:0-4577 GCA_045118535.1 Paludibacteraceae bacterium | reverse complement strand
TCGGGGGTAAGTTGGAGGCTTTGTCGGAGGTTGTGGAGGGCTTGTCGGAAGGCTTGCCTTTGGTTGGGGGTGTAGTGGGAGGTGTGGTGGGTTGGGTGCCGATATTGGCTATCTTGATGAGGGTTAGTTCCACCAAGAGTCGTTTGTTCTTTGCTGTTCGGTACTGTATGTCGCAGGTGTTGAGCAGGTCTAAGACGGTGTAGAGCCAACTGTCCGTGCTTTGTTGTGCCTGCTGTGCGTAGCGTTTTTGCATCGTCTCGGGTACCTCCAACAAGGCAATCGTGCTGGGGTCTTTGCTCACCAACACATCTCGAACGTGTTTGGCCAAACCATTGACGAAGTTGCCCGCATCAAACCCTTTTTGCAAAATCTCGTTGAGCAGGAGCAAGAGTCCTTTGGTGTCCTTCTGCAAGGCTTTATCAACGACCTGAAAATAGTAATCGCTATCCAAGACGTTGAGCACCTCGATGACGTTCTCGTAGGTTATTTCATTGCCACAAAACGCCACTAACTGGTCGAAGATAGAGAGTGCATCTCGCATTCCGCCATCGGCCTTTTGTGCCACGACATTCAGTGCCTCTTCGCTCGCCGTAATCCCCTCTTGCTTCGCCACAAATTGCAGGTATTGGATGATGTCCTGAATCGTGATACGTGCAAAGTCGTACACCTGACAGCGGCTCAAGATGGTAGGCAAGACCTTGTGTTTCTCGGTGGTTGCCAAGATAAAGATGGCATACGATGGAGGCTCTTCCAAGGTCTTGAGCAGAGCGTTAAACGCCCCTGAGGAGAGCATGTGCACCTCGTCGATGATATACACGCTGTACTTGCCGAGTTGTGGCGGGATACGCACCTGCTCAATCAATGCCCGAATATCGTCAACGGAGTTGTTGCTCGCCGCATCTAACTCGTGGATATTAAAACTACGTTGTTCGTTGAACGCCACACAGGACTCGCACTCGTTGCAGGCATCTTTGGTCTCGGTAGGATTGAGGCAGTTGATGGTCTTGGCAAAGATACGTGCACAGGTCGTCTTCCCTACCCCACGCGGTCCGCAGAAGAGGTAGGCATGTGCCAGATGACCCGAGAGAATCGCATTACGCAACGTTTCGGTTAATGCTTTTTGTCCGACCACACTCTCAAAGGTCTGTGGACGATACTTTCGTGCTGAAACAATGTAGTTTTCCATGTTTATTTCACTAAAATTTTATACGGTTCCGTGCCTACTCGCACAAAATACACGCCTACTTGCCCCACATCAAACGAGGCTTGCGTTGCTTTGCGTGCCGAATACACCAAGATACCATTGGCGTTGTAAATGACGATGTCGGTCGGCTTATCTACTTGGATGTCAATGGTTTTGGACGCAACTTTTATGGTAGGTTTTACTTTTTCTTGCACCTGCTCAACGGCACTCGCGATGCCATCAATCACACCGCCATTGACGATGTCGGAAGTGGCATAGGTTACCGAGCCTTGTTGCTCACAAGCCACCACAGCCCACGAGTAATCGCCTTGGATGCCCGATTTCGTAGTGCCTGACACTTTTTCCACCGTCAAATCGTCTTCGTTCCACACCAACAGCAAGTATTCGGCTGCATTACCCGACCACGAGAGCGTGTACGTGTCGCCATCAGGTGTCTCTTGCAACTGGGTGGGATTGTTCGTGCGATTGTAATTCGTGCTTGCGGGGTAGATATAAGCCTTCGTTTTACTTATCGCAATCTTATGCTTCACCTTGCCACGATTTTTCACATAAACAGGATGCCCTATTTTGGAGGTTGGCGAACTCAACATCGAAAGGTATAAATCATAGGCTCCTACAGGCACGCCATCCACTAAGTTGTTGATTTTGATTTGAGGGTCAACGTCCAACAATTTATTATAACCAGTGCGTCTATTTACACCAATTTCCACACCATCATAGTAAGAAATTTGCGATGGGTCTTCAAACGCTCCCCAACGTGCGTAAGCCGCTGAAATGCAATCCGAATTTTTAAAAATACTATAACCGAAATATAGCATTGTTGGCACAGAATTCAACGAAAAAACGGCAGTGTTATTTTCATCATCGTCAATAAAGAGTGCAAATTCGGTTTCATCTGTCTTGGTAAACTCGTTGGTTTCAGGTACATAATCTAAATCACCTACTCCCCACGATTGTGAGAGTTCCGTTGTGCCTTGGTTGGGTTGGATATGGGTCAAAAACGTGATTCCTTTGGTGTAATTACCCGTACCTGCTCCCGTTCCACCTGTGCCTGGCGTGAAGTTGGTCATTTCAAAATAGCCATTATAAAGTCCATCCCAACCCCAGTTGATGTGCAGTTTGCCGTCCGCTTGCATGCCATCGCACACAAAAGCGTGTCCTGTCTTATTTCCATTCTCATCTTCTGGTGTCAGAGCTGTACAAAAGACGGGTCGTTTGGCTTTTAATTCCTGCAAAATATCGTATAAAATATCCTCTTTCGGTGCCCAATGCCAACTCTCCCCGTTTAAGGATTCCTCATAAGGAAGGCGATGCAAGGACTTATCGTAGCCAAAGTTATCCACAAATGCCACTGCCATATCATGCTCCGAAGAACTTGAACCAGCACCCTCGTAATCCATATTAACCGCATAGCCAATATCCCGCATCAGCAGAGCTATAGCATCGGCTTGTGCATCGTTGTAGTTGCCTGTGGTATATTTATCCAAGATTTTTTCCCAGTTGTAGGTGCTTTGGCTTAAATTAGCCGTCAGTTCTGTTCCAAGCGAAGGTGGCGTGTATGTTACTGTGCCGTTCCCGTGTTCGGGATGCTTCCAGTACTTCATTATCTGTGAGCCAGCCGTAGCCACGCACCCCGCAGGGTACTTGTTCGGACAAAAATTATTGTAGGGCGTTAATTGGCTATGTTCGATGTTGCCCAAGAGTGGCTTCACTTCCTCGTAGGTTGGCGAAGTGGCGTATAAGGGCTTGGGAGTATTGTTTTTGGCAAGATAGGTAATCTCTTCGGCATAACGCTGGAGCCAAAACCGCACATGGTCGGGTATTTGGTTGGCATCAAAAGCGGCCTCGTTTGAATAGCCTAAAATCTGCTGGGCGTTATCGTCCGCAGACACAATCACAAAGCCGTTATTTCCGTTATTGATAACATAAAAAGCGGGCTTATCGGTTTCCTCAGTCTGGTTAAACGTGGTAGCCAAAGACAGTTTTTCCTTCAAAGCTTTTACTTGTTTCTTGGAAGACGCAGGAGCAAAAAACTTGCTTGCTGTGGTCAATGCTTCATCGTACGAGACCTCTTTCGCCTCAAAAAGCAACGAAAAAGACAATACGGTTAATAAAAGAAAGTAACGTTTCATAGTTTTGTTTTTACGAATTCGTGGGCGAATGTACAAAAAAAATTTCTTTTCACATTTTTATTTCTGGAATTTTATGGCGAGGCAATCGGTGGGCTACAAACGGCGTAAAACCAAGACTCGCTGACAGAACAAGTGAAACTTATTTACCATCACGACCGCTACAAACGGCGTAAAACAAAACTCGCTGACAGAATAAGTGAAACTTATTTTCCATCACGACCACTACAAACGACATAAAAAAAAACTCGCTGACAGAATGTTCTGCCAACGAGCCTTGAATTTATGCGAACAAACGCTTATTTTACCAAGACTTTACGTTTCTTGTCGCCCACTTGCACGACGTACACGCCCGCTTGCGGTGCCTTAAACGAAGCCTGCGTGCCTCGAACAGAATACAACATATCGCCCGACACATTGTAGATTTGGATAGCACTCACAGCCGCAGCCTTGATTTGGATAGTCAAGTGATGGGTAGAGATAACTGCTTTATCTTCGTCCACATTTTCGGCATCCGTAGTGGGATTGGTTGCTGTACACTTGTTTGTAATAATGAAGCCCGTATTCGTGGCATTGTTTTTCACCGTAACCTCATAGTTTGGAATGGGAGCATCGACAGTGTAGGTAATGGTTTGTCCGTTTGCTTTTACGTTAACGTTCTTAAATCTACCTGCCCAATTATTACTTTCGGTGACTGTTAACTCTTTTCCACAGCCTTTGCCGTCAGCAAGCAACTTGATTGTTACGCTTGTGGGTCGGAGTTTATATTGGTTGCCATTGTCGTCCCAAATGGTCTGTACCAAGATGTCTTTCGTTTTAGGCGTATGTGTGTTGGTGATGGTGAATCCTGTTGCCTCGTCTGCCTTGCCTATAATAGACGTTTTGTATCCCGATACGGGGTCTTCTTGTACCGAATAAGTAATGTTTGCATCAAGGTTCGTGAAGGTAGATGTCCAATTATTACTTGCAGTAAGTGTCAGCGTTTTTCCTGTTCCCTTGCCGTTTGCAAACAACTTGACGGTTACGCTTGAAGGTCTGACTCCATCTTGGTCGTCATTGTCGCTCCAAACCTTCGTTACTTTAATGTTTTTCTGGTCAGGCGTAGGTGGTGGTGTGGGTGTAGGCGTGTGCGTGTTGGTGATTGTGAATCCTGTAGTTGCACTTCCTGTAATAGAACGTGTGTAGCCTGATGGTATGGAGGTTTCGTCTACAGTATAGTTAATGTTATTTCCATTTGATTTTGC
>JBGUYG010000078.1:0-10348 GCA_045118535.1 Paludibacteraceae bacterium | reverse complement strand
GTCCAATTATTACTTGCACTAAGCGTTAATGTCTTACTTGTTGCTGTCCCGTCCGCAAACAACTTGATTGTTACGCTGGAAGGTCTGCTTCCATCTTGGTTATCATTGTCGCTCCAAACCTTCGTCACTTTGACGCTCGTCTTTTCGGGGGTATGCGTGTTGGTGATGGTGAAACCTGTAGTTGCACTTCCTGTAATAGAACGTGTGTAGCCTGATGGTATGGAGGTTTCATCTACAGTATAGTTAATATTATTTCCATTTGCTTTTACGTCAAGATTCGAGAAGGTATATGTCCAACTATTACTTGCAGTGAGTGTCGCTGTTTGTCCAGTCGCTGTTCCATTCGCAAACAACTTGACCGTTACGCTTGAAGGTCGGCTTCCATCTTGGTTGTTATTGTCGTCCCAAACCTTCGTCACTTTGACACTCGTCTTCTCGGTATCATCAATAATAGCGGGCAATACATCTCCATACACAATGTTCGAAGTGGCATAAACCACCGAATTCGATGTCTCGCACGCAAACACTGCCCACGATTTGCCACCAGCCACACCCGACTTGCTCTTGCCAGATACTTTTTCCACCGTCAAATCATTGTCATCCCAAATCAACAGCATATAATTCGAAGCACTTCCCGACCAAGAAAGGGTATAGGTACTTCCACTTTGGGTCGCTTGTAAATTCGTAGGCTTATTGCTACGGCTGTAATTTGTGCTACTTGCAGGATAAATATACACATTATTTTTACCCACAGCGATTTTATTTTTTACCTTGCCACGATTCTGGATATAAACAGGATAACCTATTTTAGACGTTTTTGAAGATACGGAAGAAAGATACAAATCATACGCACCCACACTTACGCCCGAAACCAAATTGCTGATGTTAATTTTGGCTTCCATAGAATACCAACCACTTGGTGCATATTGACCAGGTTGGAATTCTTTGTCATCTACTGCTACTGCATCTCCTGCTTGTTGTCTACATATTTCTTCAAATTCTGTTCCTATATAATCTTCACAAGGATCATATAATATCCAAGGTGCATACGTAGATGTTTTGTGTGCTGTCCCTTCATAAATACTATACCCCATGTAAGGATGGGATGTTTGATAACCTAATTGATATATGGTACCTGTTGGGTCTTGAAAAAGCATCTTATTTTTAGTGTCTGTTTTAGAAAACATGTTGGTCGTTTGGGTATATTGTAACGAGCCAAAGCCCCACGACTGTGCAACTCCGGCTGTACCTTGATTTTTCTGAATCTGGGTCAAAAAAGAGATGCTCGCTGTATATTCTCCATTATCACCCGAGCCTATACCGCCAGGTCCGGGATTAAAACCAGTCAGTTCATAATACGCATCACACGAACCACCCCAACCCCAGTTGATGTGCAGTTTACCTTCTGCGTTTATACCATCGCACACAAAAGCGTGTCCACCACCTTTCGGGTCTTGACCTGCAAAAAAGATAGGACGCCCTGCTTGCAACTCCGCATAAATCTCTTCTATCACATCTTCTTCTGGTTGCCAATACCAACTTTGTCCGTTAATCGTTGCATTAAAACAACTGCGATGCAAGGATTTATCATAATCAAAATTATTCACCAATGCCGCTGCGATGGCTTGGTCAGACGTTCCCGAACCACCAAATTTGCCTATATTATACTGCATAGTAGCCGCATATCCAACATCTTTCAGCAACTGAGCCACAGCGTTGCCTTGTTCAGTAGTATAGTTATTATAGGTATATTTATCCAATATCTTGTCCCACTGATACGTGCTTTGACTCAAATCGGCTGAAACTGATTGTTGATGCGTTGCGATTACGGCTCCTGTGTATATATTCCTTTCAAAATACTGAAACGTATAACTTACCGTTCCCGTTCCTTTTGCTGGATGTTTCCATTTGGTCATGATTTGAGCCGCTGCTGTAGCCGCACAACCCGTAACGGCTCGTCCATTGTAAGTACTGTTGTTAAAAGACAATACGGGACACATACCATTGTACGGCGAATCTTGGTTATGTTGGATGCCTCCCAACAGAGGTTCAATCGCCGTGTAAGAAGGAGTGGCATACAGCGGTTGGGGAGTCCCATTTTTTACCATATAACTTATCTCTTCGGCATAACGGTCGAGCCAGAACTTGACATTGGTGGGGATATTCTCGGCATCAAACGAGCCTTGTTCCGAGTAAGCCAAGATTTGCTTGGCGTTATCGTCTGCCGACACAATAACGAAGCCCTTCTCGCCGTTGTTGATAACATAAAATGCAGGCTTTTCGGCTTCGGTTTGGTTGAAGGTTGTAGCCAACGACAGATTGGACTTCAATGACCTGACCTGCTTTTTGGAAGATGAAGCGGGAGCAAAAAACTTACTTGCCGTTTGTAACGCCTCATCATACGACACCTCTTTCGCCTCAAAAACCAACGCAAAAGACAATAAAGTTAATAGTAAACAATACCGTTTCATTTTCATATCTGTAACAATTTTATGATTTCATAACACCGAGGACGAAGATACAAAAAAAACTTTTTTTCGGGTAGAAAAAAACAAAAATATCACAAAAAAACTCGCTGACAGAATGTCCTGCCAACGAGCCTTGTTGTTATCCTAATAAACGCTTATTTTACCAAGACCTTGCGTTTCTTGTCGCCCACTTGCACAACGTACACGCCCGCTTGCGGTGCCTTAAACGAAGCCTGCGTGCCTTGCACAGAATACAAGCGATCGCCCAACACGTTGTAGATTTGGATAGCATTCACAGCCGCAGCCTTGACTTCAATGGTCAGCTGATTCGTGGCAACCGTGATGCCATCTTCGCTCACTTCATCAACAGGTGTTGGCTCCTCTTCGGGGTCATCGTCAGGAACACTACCATCGGTTACACTATACGCAATATCCGAAGTGGCATAAACCAACGAACCTGATGTCTCGCACGCAAACACAGCCCAATGTTGTCCACCAGCCACGCCTGTTTTGCTCTTACTCGACACTTTTTCCACCGTCAAGTCATCATCATTCCAAATCAACAGCATATAATTTGCAGCATTTCCCGACCAAGAAAGGGTATAGGTACTTCCATTTTGGGTTGACTGTAAATTCGTAGGCTTATTGTTACGGCTGTAATTTGTGTTTGCGGGATAAATATACACTTTATTTTTACCCACAGCGATTTTATTTTTTACCTTGCCACGATTCCAAATGTACACAGGATAGAAAACACCTACAGCATGATCTTTAGCCGCTACATGCAAATCATACACGCCCGTCTGTACATTGTTCACAAGCGTTGAAATAGAACCTGTGGGCGTTATATCGTTCTGAATTCCACTAAATGCGTAAACTGGCAAATCAATACCCTTATGCGTATTCCCACTTCCGTCTTCTATATCCATTTCTTCTACATTAGCAGTGTTATTCCAAATCATCCATGGTGCAGCACTGCTATACACACGAACATTTTTTTTATACAAAGCATATCCCAAACTTATTCTTGTGATGTCCGTATAACCTAAATTGAAATAGTCATAACCAGCATATACAACGTTGGTTCCAGACGTAGTAGTTGCTTTAAATAAATTTATTGACGTTTGGTTGGATTTAGTAAACTGGTTGGTTGTTTGGGTATATGATAGATTACGTAAACCTACCTCAACAGGAGTTGTTTTAGTCCCTTTATTGGGTTGGATATGGGTAAGGAAAGCGACATTTGCTGTATAATCTCTTGTTCCAGAGCCTATGCCATCACCTGTTGGCTTAAACCCTGTCAACTCATAGTAACCATTGCCACTTCCATCCCAACCCCAGTTGATGTGCAGTTTGCCGTCGGATTGAATGCCATCGCACACAAAAGCATGTCCTGTATTCCCCACAGGGGCAGTACCAGCAATAAACATAGGACGCCCTGCTTGCAATTCAGCATAAATCTCATCCATCATATCTTCTTCTAAATTCCAATTCATTGTTTCACTTTTACCATTGGCAGAATAGGAAGCATTAAAGGCTACTCTTGTGAGTGATTTATCGTACTTAAAATTATTTACCAATCCTGCTGCCATTGCTTGGTCATTCGAACTTGACTCCTTACCATAAACCATTTGTGCAGCATAACCAATATCTTTCAACAACTGAGCGATTGCTGTGCCTTGAGCGTCATTATAGTTTTGGGATCCTTCCCAATAATTATAAACATATCTATCCAAGATGTTTTTCCAATCATACGTACTTTTACTAAAATCGGCTGAAAGAGTTGTGCCATTCCAAGAATAACTTACTGTTCCTGTTCCAGTTGTTGGATATTTCCATTTAGTCATTATTTGCCCTGCTGCTGTCGCCACACAACCCGTAGCGGCTCGTGTAGTGCCACCTATCAAAGGACATAAATCGTTATAAGGCGAATTTTGGTTATGTAAGATGTCTCCCAACAGAGGTTCAATAGCCGTATAGGTTGGCGAAGCATAGAGCGGTTTGGAACTCCCATTTTTTACCATATAACTTATCTCTTCGGCATAACGGTTGAGCCAAAACTTCACATTGGAAGGGATATTGTTGGCATCAAAAGCACCTTCTTCCGAGTAAGCCAAGATTTGCTTGGCATTATCGTCTGCCGACACAATAACGAAGCCCTTTTCGCCGTTGTTGATAACGTAAAATGCAGGCTTTTCTGCCTCCGTCTGGTTGAAGGTCGTAGCCAACGATAGATTGGACTTCAACGCCTTAACCTGCTTCTTGGACGATGAAGCGGGAGCAAAGAACTCACTCGCCGTTTGTAACGCCTCATCATACGACACCTCTTTCGCCTCAAAAACGAACGCAAAAGACAACAAAGTCAATAGTAAAAAATACCTTTTCATTTTCATATCTTTAACAATTTATGATTTCATAACACCGAACACGAAGGTACAAAAAATAACGAGCAGGAAAAATTTTTGATTAAACAGCCTTTAAATAGTTTTTAATGCCCTCGTTACTTGAATAAATTGCGGAACACGTCTGCCACCTTCGCCACTTTGACGATTTGGATTTGCGTCTCTTTGAAGGATAATTTCTGTCCTTGTGGGATAAAAATCTTCTCAAAGCCCAACTTTTCTGCCTCGCGAATCCGCTGCTCGATACGATTCACAGGTCGTATCTCACCTGCCAAACCCACCTCACCCGCAAAGCAAACATTCGGCGAAATGGGCGTATCCATATTGGAGGACAACACCGCCACCAGCACCGCAAGGTCAATCGCTGGGTCATTCACCCGCAACCCACCCGCAATGTTGACGAAGACGTCCTTCTGCAACAACTTAAAGCCCACCCGCTTCTCCAAGACCGCCAACAGCATGTTCAGTCGCCGTCCATCAAAGCCCGTGCTACTCCGCTGTGGGGTACCGTAAGCCGCAGAAGCCACCAAGGCTTGCACCTCTATCAGGAAGGGTCGAATGCCCTCTATCGCACCTGCAATGGCTATGCCCGACAAACCCTCGCCGTTGTTGGAAAGCAACAGTTCGCTTGGATTGACAACCTCCCGAAGCCCCTCTTGAAGCATCTCGAAGATTCCCAACTCCGACGTGGAGCCAAAGCGGTTTTTTTGTGCCCGCACAATGCGGTACATATAATGCTGGTCGCCCTCAAACTGCAACACCGTGTCCACGATATGCTCCAAAATCTTCGGTCCCGCAATCGTCCCCTCCTTCGTGATGTGTCCGATGATGAAAAATGGGATGTTGTTTTCCTTCGCAAACTGCAGTATTTTAGCGGTGCATTCGCGGATTTGGCTCAAACTACCGAAGGTGGAATCGAGGGTTTCGGTGCGGATAGTTTGGATGGAATCGATGACGACTATTTGCGGTTGAATCTGGTTGATATGCTCCAAGATACTCTCCAAAGACGTGTCGCTCAACAGGTACAAGTCTTTCGGAGTCCCTTTGAGTCGCTCGGCACGCAGTTTGATTTGTCGCACAGACTCCTCGCCACTTGCGTAGAGCGTTTTCATGTTCTCCATTTGCATCAACACCTGCAACGCCAAAGTGGACTTGCCTATGCCCGGCTCGCCACCTAACAAGACCAAACTACCTGGCACCAAACCACCTCCCAAGACGCGATTGAGCTCGCCACAACGCATATCAATCCGCACATCTTCCTCCATCGTAACCTCGCGGATATTGACGGGTTTGGAAGAGGACGTGCCACCGTATGTTTGCGTCTTGGCAGAGGCTTTTTCGGTTTTCTCTTCCTCGTAGGTTCCCCATTCGCCACAAACGGGGCATTTGCCTAACAGTTGCGGGGCATGGGCTCCACAGTTGCTACAAACGTATGTGATAGAAACTTTTGCCATATTTATATTGTGTATTTAGTGCGTTCTTTGGCTATAATTGTATTTTCAAAAATCGGCTTTGCTTCGTTCAAAAACTCGCTTTGCTCAAGGATTCGGGACGAAAAATGCCCGAGAATCAATTGTTTTACATGGGCTTTTTGGGCAATAGTAGCGGCTTGTTTAGCGGTGGAATGACGGTACTTGGTGCATTTATCCGCATCTTGCTCGGTGTAAGTTGCTTCGTGGTAGAGGGTCTGCACGCCTTCAATGAGCGGAATGATTTTTTCGGAATACATCGTGTCGGAGCAGTAAGCATAACGTTTTATCGGTTCTTGGTCGCGGTGATGTTCGGTGAACAAAAAACCACAGGTTGGCACACGATGTTTAAGTGGAATGGTCTCAATGGTGAGCGTTCGGTCGCTGTAAATCGTTTCGTGTTTGCGAGGGTTGATGGCGTGGAAAATAATCTCGTAGGTGAGGTCTTTGTAGTGATAATCCAGCCACGGTTGCAACAGTTTTTGCAGGTCGGGATGAGCGTAGATGTGCATTGGTTGGGTGCGTTTGAGCATACCTAAGGTGCCCAATAAACCCATCACACCAAAGCAATGGTCGCCGTGCAAATGCGAGATAAGCAGGCTATAAAATCGTGCAATCTTGATTCCCATTTGTCGCATCGTTATTTGCGTTCCTTCACCACAGTCAATCATAAATTTTTTATCGCAAATCTGTACGATTTGACTGGATGGTGAGTTTTGAGGTGTAGGGATTGCACAACCGCAACCGAGTATTGTTACATCTGCTTCCATCATCAAACGAAATCCAACTATCGCATCATGGATTTACTTGTACAAAAACCGTTTTATTGACCGTTTGGGTGTCTTTTCAAACTCTTTTTCCACCACTTCGACCTCGCTCACTTTGGAATACGCAGGGAGTTGCTTGTTAAGGGCTTGCAGGTTGGCTTGCATCTGTTTTTGCACGGCTTCCATACCCATTTCGGCTATCTGCTCAGAGTACACCAAAGCCACGATTTTGCCTTTGCGATCCAAAACAATCGATTCCGTAACGCCCTCTAAATCATTCAGTTTTTCCTCAATTTCTTCGGGATAAATGTTCTGCCCAGAGGGTCCCAAAATCATATTTTTATTGCGTCCTTTGATGAATATATTGCCTTCTTTGTCAATAATTCCAATGTCTCCCGTCCGCATCCAACCGTCATCGGTGAAGATTTGTTGGGTGGCTTGCTCGTTTTTGTAGTAGCCAATCATCACGTTATCGCCTTTAACAAGCAACTCGCCTTCCACTTTGTCGGGTTGTTCAGAATCCACTTTTATCTGCATCCTATCCACCACTTTTCCGCACGAATGTTCCTTGAATTTTTGCCATGCTTCGTAGGACAACAGCGGACCACACTCGGTCATACCATAACCAATTGTAAAAGGTAACTTCACTTTCTTCATACACTCTTCCACGCTGGCATTGATGGGTGCTCCACCGATAATCAACACCTCCAATTTTCCCCCAAACAGTTTCATCAGTTTGGAGCGAATCTTTCGGCGTAGCAAATCTTGGATGATGGGGGTTCGCCAAATTACCTGTACAAGCGGTTTGCTGAGCATGGGCAAGATACCTTTTTTGAAGATTTTTTCAATCACCAACGGAACCGTCAAAATCATATACGGTTGATACTCTGCAAACGCTTTGAGCATAATCGTTGGAGCCAAGTTGCCCGTGATAAACACCACGCGAGTACCTCCAGCCAACTGATACAAGAACTCAAACATCAACCCAAACATGTGTGCCAACGGCAAAATACCCACCGTTGTCTTGCTCGGACCGTTCGGGATGTGCTCCAACCCAAAAATCACATTGCTGCTCAAACTACGGTGGGTTAACATCACCCCTTTGGGCGAACTTGTCGTGCCCGAAGTATAGTTGATGAGTGCCAACTCGTCCAAGTTGTTGGTTGGGTAGTCCAAGTGGTTCAAGTCCAAGCCATCGGGATACTTGGCTTGATAAGCGGCTTCAACTTCTTCCCAAGTGACTTTGCTCGTTTTAGAATCCAACACCTTAAAGTTATCCACCAACGAGATAAGGGCTTGCAATCCTGCCATTTTAGAGGCATCTATCCGATTGATTACACCCGCTCCCACAAAGAGAATTTTCGTATCGGAGTGACCCACCAACTCGTAAATATCGTCGCTCGTAAAGTCGGGCAACAAACTCACAGCCACCGCACCATACGTCTCCACTGCCAAGAAAGCCACTGCCCAATTAGACGAATTTCGCCCACAAAGTGCAATTTTATCGCCTTTTTTTGCCCCCAATTTCTCCAACAAAATATGGATCTTCGCCACCTGCTCCGCCAACGTCCGATAGGTGTAGGAAATCGGCGAATCGTAATCGACCAACGCCACGGACGAAGGATAGCGAATAATGGTATGGGCAATGAGCGGTAAATAATGCTTCATAACATTACAATTTTTCAATCATTTCTTTCAATTTACTTTTGGTAGCAACGCCCACGTTACGCTCCACCAACTCACCATTTTTGAAAAACAAAATCGTAGGGATATTCATAATGCCGTACTCGGTGCTGAGTTCCATATTATCATCTACGTTCACTTTTCCAAAGACAACTTTGTCCCCCATCTCCTGCTCCAATTCGTCCAACACAGGTGATAACATCTTACACGGACCACACCACGGAGCCCAAAAATCAAACACTACAATCGAATTGCTTTCCAATGTTGTTTTAAAATTTTCATTCGTAATTTCTTTCATAATCTTAACATTTAAAGGTTTATTTATAAAAATGCCAATGCAACCCTGCCTTAAACATATCTGGATTGTAAGGATAGGCTGGCATGGCAAAGTAACTTGCACGTTTCATCATTCGCCTATTGAAGTGGTTATATTGTGCATATAATCCCAATCGCAACTGCTTCAAATAGAAGTTTACATAGCCATTCAATCGCGGATAATCGCCTATTTTTCTTTGCTTTTGGACGGCGAATTGTCCGAGTGCTGGATTGAGAAGCGGAGCATAGTATTTGCTAAAAAACTGCATATCTACGCCAATTTGAGCATCTAACGCCTTGAACCAAGTGCCGTGATAGTACAAATTATGGTACAAAATGAAGTCAGGCACCGAAATAATCTCTCTGGAAGCGTGTTGATAAACCACCCTATTGTCCAAATTTATCCACGGAGTCGTGATGTCCACCGAAGCGTCTGCACCAACAATCTGCACATTGCCGTCATATTGAACGGGAGCGGATAAGTCCTCAAAATAGATGTAGTTCGACACATTTTCAAAGTTAAACGTCAAACGCATTTTCAGCCATTCGGTCGGATAATTCAACGTACCCGAGAGCAAATAACGGTAGGTCTTGTCAAAGTCGTTTTCCCATTTGTAATGGTTGGAGAAGTAGTTTTGCAAAAAATAGTCGGGCGTTTCGTTTTTGATGTATGCCCGAACAGCGAGCGTCATCGTGTCTTTGCCCAACTTAAATAGGCTCAACAGATGCCCGTTTAGTGCAAATTCGCCCAATTTATAACCCAACAAACACACTTCGCCATCAAATCCATAGCGGAAAAATCGCCCATGATGCTTGAACAACGCCCCTCCCACAAACGTACTGTTTTTCCACGTATGCCCCAGAATCGTGTCAGCAAAGCGGTGCAACGCATACACACTATCCATCAAAGCCACATCGTTATTGAACGTAGGCAACACATGAGACGGGTCAGCATAGCGTATTGGATACGAATAGCGGTGGCACTCGTTGCGAGCAAAAGCCGTTATCCCAAACTTCAATCGGGTGTTAAATTCCTCATTAAACGTAACCGAAAGCGTGTTGTTGATGGTCAAAACCCGCGTTGTATCCAAAGTCGATTCGGTATTACGGAAGGTGTTGGTGTAAAAAGAGTCTTGATTCTCCCGTTCTCGGTACCGTTTGGTGGAGTTATTGATGTCAAAAGCGTGCGAAAACGTGATTATCGGCACAAATTTTATGGCAACAGAATCTTTCTCTTCCCAATT
>JBGUYG010000077.1:0-12985 GCA_045118535.1 Paludibacteraceae bacterium | reverse complement strand
AAATCCTTATCACTACAATGCTGGGCATGTTTTTGGCACCTACTACAATATCCGCTACCAGACGCCTTCTGACTTGGAAAAAGGGATTTTAAAACAACTCGAAAAAATAGATAAATCGCTTTCGATTTACAACAACCAATCGATTATTTATAAAATCAACAATAACATCGCTGTTACGACCGATTCGCTCTTTGAACTGATGTATAACGAGGCACGAAGCATCTATGAAAAGTCGAATCATGCGTTTGACATCACGGTGGCACCCGTGGTTAATGCGTGGGGCTTTGGTACGGGCGAAAAACAAATGAAAGTCTCGCCCAAACACTTGGATTCGTTGCGAATGCTTATTGGAATGGATAAAATTCAGTTGCAAAACCACCAACTCATCAAGGAAAATCCAGCGATTTTATTGGATGCAAATGCTATTGCCAAAGGGCTTGCGTGCGATATTGTGGCGGAATTTCTTCGAAAAAATCAATGTAAAAACTTCTTGATAGACATCGGTGGTGAGGTTGTGACGCAAGGTGTGAATAGTAGCGAACAAGCGTGGAAAATCGGCATCACGAAACCCTTTGACGACATAACGGGCAAGATACAGGACGTGCACGAAGTGATCGAAGTTAATGACTGTTGCATGGCTACTTCGGGCAACTATCGGCAGTTTTATTACCAAGATTCGTTACGGCGTAGTCATACCGTTGACCCGTTGACGGGCTATCCCGTGAATCATACGCTATTGAGTGCGACTGTGATGGCTTCGTCGTGTATGCGTGCCGATGCGATTGCGACGGCGTGTATGGTTTTAGGGGTTGAAAAATCGTTGCAAATGGTAGAAAAAATGCCCGATTGTGAGTGCTATCTCATCTACGATTCGCCCTCGGGCTTGCAAACCATAACTTCTTCAACGTGGCAACCGAAAAAGTAATCTGACTTTTTAGAGAGGTGCTTTTGTGCCTCTTATTTTTTGTTTGCACTACATGGAATTTGCAGACACATTCTGTAAAATGTGTAACGTTTACCGTAAATTGTATAACATTTTTTGGGTTAGAGTTTCATAATTTTTGTGTCTGAAAGAAGGAAGCGAGATTGGTACAAACATCTTGCGACGGCTTCTCCTGCGAGCGTTCGACTTTACAAGGATTTACATGTTCGACATTTGTTCCAAATAGCATCGCCATTCCAATCCCTAATGTGATAAAAAGCAAGTTTTCATTTTATTGTAACAAGTAATCAAAATAGCAATATCGGCAGATAAAAAAAAACGACTACAACGCATTGTCATAGCCGTTTTTGATGATTTTGTCAATCTTACAGAGCCGCACCTGTGGGACTATATTTCTTGCCATCGGGTGTGAGGATATAGATTTGACCGTTTTGGAGGATTTTCTTTGCACCGTCCACAGACGAATCCAAAACGTTTTCTACAGCGGTATTACTATTTGCAAGCGGACGAATATCGTAAAACTCCTTCCAACCTTCTGATTTTTTATATGCCTCAACACTATTAGTCGGAACATACAAAATCGCTTTATCCTTTGGCACGTTGTGAAAAGCATTGTTACCTACTGTAGGAGGTGTGGTGGCTTCACACATGATAGAAGTTAATTTAGAACAATTCTCAAAAACAGCCTTGCTTATTATAGTTAATCCTGCTGGTAACTGAATGGATTTGATAGAAGAATTTACATCATACCACGGAGCATCACCCGATTCATAATCATACATTGCTCCACTTCCTGTAATTTTTAACACTAAATCTTCTGGATTCAATGAGAATTGTAGGTTTACACCGCATTTTCCAGTACATATTCCATTATTATTAGGGCGAATTATTTTTTGAAAATCCTTCCAACCAGTAGCCTTTTTATATCGCTCAACACTAATAAAAGGGACCAAAACTATTTGACTGTGTGACACACCGTAAAAAGCGTTGTCTCCTACGGTAGGAGGGATAATGACTTCACAAGTGATAGAAGTCACAGAAGAACAACCAGAAAAAGCACTTTCTCCTATCTCTGTAACGCTATTTCCAATGATTAGAGAAGTCAATTTAGAACAATCATAGAAAGCTCTTTCCTCTATCGTTGTAACGCTATTGGGAATAGTCATTTTTCCTGTTGCTTGTACTGAACACGCCACTAATTCTTTTTTTGTGGCATCACGATAGACAACATACCCGTCTACATAACCATTCAAACATTTCGCTCCCCAAGGTGCCCCTGAAGCAGAACCTGAATATACGATATTTCGAACACCCGCAAAAGCATTCTCTTCTATAGTTGTAACACTATTGGGGATGTCTACTGAACTCAATGTAGAACAATTATAGAAAGCCTCCTTTCCTATCTTTGTAACACTATTTCCAATGGTTACAGAAGTTAATTTAGAACATTTATAGAAAGCACTTGTATCTATTTTTGTAACACTATTTGGAATGGTTATAGAGGTCAGCGAATAACAGTAGTCAAAAGTGCTTTTTTCTATCTCTGTAACGTTATCTGGAATGTTTACCGAAGTCAAAGAAGAACACCTATAGAAAGCCCCCATTCCTATCTTTGTAACACTATTTGGGATGTCTACCGAACGCACAGCACAATCGTGGAAAGCATATTGTCCTATTTTTGTTAACCCTTGTAATAGAATGGTATTTATTGAACGAGAATAACTGTACCAAGGAGAACTATGAGGAACATAGTCAGCCATATCCCCGCTGCCATAAATCCATAGAATTATCTCCTTCGATTCGTTATCAAACTCATACCACAGATTAGGAGAACCACAGCGATCTCGCAAAACTTCAGCGTATAACATCCCCGTGCTTGTCATAACGACAAGCAACAGGGAAAATAGTTTCTTTTTCATAATTTTTCTCCTATTTTTTTATTCCAAAGAGCACATTTTATCATGTTCCCGAAAATATTAATTGTCCTCCTTTCATCTACTTTTTCAATACTTAAGATGGCTGCGTTGTCTTTAAGGAAATCACCAATACCCATGTGCAATTGTTTAACACTTTTAGCATCTTTCAGCAATAGCAAATATGACCATGTATAACATAGGACATATTGTTGAAAAAAATCATGAGAATCAAACTCATTCGGAAGTAATTTAATAACTTCTTTTGCTTCGTTAATAGACATAATATTTTTCCCTAATACGTGTCGGGCACAACTTTTATTGCTCTCCCGTGCCGCGTTAAGCAATTATTATCGAAATAAGAAGCGTGGCACCGTATACCACTTCTTTTCGTAAGAGGTCCTGAGATTACCTTGATGTTTAGATGTGACAAACAGCCCACGCAGGAAGCGCGAACCGTAAAAGCACTTGTTCTTGCACATCTTAGAATTTCTCAGGTTCCCTACGACAAGAACGAGGCATAACGCTTCGTTGATTTCCAATGAAATCAGTGCAAAAATACATTTTATTTTTTAACTAACAAGAAAAAAGTACATATTCCACTTCGATGTTCAAGATACACGTTGCATTTTTTCCCTAAATACTATTTCGCAAAAAAATTGCACCTTTACACCTCAAAATTAACTTATGCCACCGATTGACTTTGCAGATATTATCGCATCAAGGGGCACAACTGATGAATCGTTTTTTTGAACTGTTAGAGCGGGGCGAGTACCGTACCCACCGCGACATTGCGTATTATGCCGACAAACTATGCGTTACGACCAAGTATCTGTCGGAGACCTGCAAGAGTATCAGTGGTTGTGGTGCGGCTTATTGGATAAATCGTTACACGGCTGTGGAAATAGCCCGCTTGCTTTGCGACCGCAGTTTGACGCTGTCCGACATCGCTTTCCGTTTCGATTTTTCATCTACAGCGTTTCTGAGCCGTTCTATTCTCCAGCATCTCGGCGTTTCTGCCTCTGAAATTAGGGGTGGAGAGAAGTAGGCACTGTCTTTGTTTAGTAATTGAGATATACAATACTTGTGCAAGACAATTATCTATAGATTAATCAGACTGCGATACCCGTACGCATTACATCTTCATACAAAGGTGAAGCATTACGTTTGTCTATCAATACAGGTTCAATGCGATAATTTACTTGTGGAGCAAGTAACCAAAGATGCGTGGACAAATCCAACCAATCATCCTGAATTTGGGGCACAACAACAGCCACATCAATATCGCTATCTGCACGGGCTGTTCCTTTGGAATAGGAGCCATAGAGATACACTTGTGCATCTGCTATCGTAGTTGTAACGAGTTTTTTGTATTCTCTCACAATGTCTATAACTTGCTCTTTATCCATAATTGTAACTCTTTTGTATCATCTATC
Source organism: Paludibacteraceae bacterium (assembly GCA_045118535.1). Classification (GTDB taxonomy): domain Bacteria; phylum Bacteroidota; class Bacteroidia; order Bacteroidales; family Paludibacteraceae; genus Colicola. Next base: position 8,693 of record JBGUYG010000077.1, on the reverse strand, counting down.
AATTGACGGCAAAAGTCTTTGGTAAGAACCTTGGCGAGTTGTGCTTTGTACTCGGGATAACGTGCCTCAATATTCATGGGCATCAAAACTGCCATTAACTTTTGCTGCTCCGTTGTCATCTGTTCATACAAATTGCTTCGGATAGCCAGTTGTTGCAGGTTGTGGATATACGGTGGTTCGTCAGTCTGGGTTTTGCACCAATAGGCTTTGAGCGTTTTTTCAATAACTTGGTGGCACATAAAGCCGACATATAGCCATCGTTGGATTTTGAACAATCCTTCCGAGGTATCCATATCGTAGTCCGCCAAATCAAGCCAATAAGCGACTTTTTCGTCCGTAGTCATCATAGGATCAAACTCTTTGCAACGTTCGGCGACGAAGTTACTACAAAAATTCAATATACGCAAGGTTTTAAATGACTTTTTTCTTAAAAGTGTTATAGTTGGTCGCAATGCGTGGGTGGGTGCAGGTGCAACGATTTTGCCGGGGTTACAGTGGGCGAAAATGCTGTGGTGGCTGCTGCAGCCGTGGTTACAAAAGACGGCCAATACCATCGTGGCTGGCAATCCCGCAAAAGTGATAAAAACAATTGAATAAAGTGTGTATATTTTTTTTTTGAAGACAGGTTGTTTTTGGAGCAGCCTGTTTTTTGTTTTTATTCTTTGTGAAACGTTATTTTTGTAAATAAACAAAAAAAAGTATCTTTGTAAAATGGTGGAAAGCGAGATGATTTTTAGAATAAAAAGTATTGATTTCATCGCGTGAATTATACGGTTAAACGCATATTGTACGTCGTGGGACTCATCATCATCTGTACCTTGATGGTGTGTGGGTTGTTCTTGGCATTGCTACATAGTAGCAAGATTCAAACGGCTGTGGTGGGCATTTTTACCAAAGAAATTAGCAAAGAACTCAACACCCATTTTGAAATCGGACACGTGGAATATAAGTTCTTTAATCGGTTGATTATCAACGATATATATATCCAAGACCAACAAAACGACACGCTTTTGTATGTGAAAAATATAGAAGCCAATTTTGATTTGACGAATATCCGTCATGGGTTTATCAGTTTTTCAAACGTGTCGTTGGATACAGCCTTTGTGAACGCCTATCACCTCAATGACTCGATTTATAATTTTACGTTTATACAGGACGCTTTCACCACCGTTGAGAAAAAGGATACGGTCGATTTTCCGACTTTCATCTTTGAAAACATAAGTGTTAAAGCCATTCGTGCCCGATATGATGATTACCAAATGGGGACTTTAGATGCCTCGTTTGCTATTCCGCATCTCAGCCCCGATAGTTTTCTATTCCAGATTCGTTCTTTTCGAACGCAACTTGTTAATCCACAACGAGAAAAATTTCGCGTCAACGACATCAACTTAGATTTACAAATGAACGGGAAAAAAGCGGTTATACAGAACTTTACCATCAACCTACCCCACTCCAACATCGATATTGCTAATTTACAAACCAATCTACCCAAAGATGACTGGAAAAAAATCCGTGCGGCGTTGCGAATACAAGAGATGTCTGTTTGTCCGAACGACTTCGCATTCTTTGTTCCCAAACTGAAAAATAAAAAGACGCAAGTGGTTCTCAAAGGCAAGATACGAGCGTGTTTAGACTCAATAGTGGCGACTGAATTGACGCTTTTGCACGACAAAAAGCAACTTTTACTCTCCGATATTGCAGTGTATCATCCAACCGACAAAGAGCGATTATTTGTGCAGTTGGACTGCCAAGACGCTTTTGTGAATGCTACCATTTTGCAAGATATTATATCCGATATTACCAATAAACCCTTCCAAGTAGATAAACGACTGCAACTTTTGGGTAACATCCACTACAAAGGGAAGATTCACGGCAATTTATCTTCGGTTAGGATTCACGGTTTTATACAAAGTGCTTTGGGAACAATCACTGCCAACGGTACTTTGAAGCCCAATTTGGCGAAAAACAGTGTGCATTACAAGGGTCGTTTGAACTCGAAACGACTACGTTTAGCTAAAATTACGGGCGTACAAGACCTGAAATATGCCTCGTTCTCGCTGATTATAGACGGCACGGTCGGGAAAAATAAACCCGTCAAAGGCATCGTGGATTTGTTGGTGCGGGAAGTGCAACTGAAGGATTATGTCTGCCGCAACGCCCGATTTATTGGGAAGGTGGACAAAAACGAATATAACGGTGAACTCAAAATAGATGACGAAAATCTAGTTTTAACGCTCAATGGCAATGTGAAATTGGACAAAGGATTCCATATTTCGGGCGACCTCAGTGTGCAGAAATGCAATTTTTATAATTTAACTTTGGTGAAGAAACCTCAGGATTTGCATACCATTTTGACGACAAAAATTGATTTGAAAGGTAAGAATTTAGATGACTTGATGGGTAAAATTACGATTCAAGATATGGTTTTGGGCAATGCACACGAAGAGTTGATGATGCCGTTGTTGGATATAACAATCAATCACACCGAACAAGAACACGTTTTTAGCCTCAATTCGGACTATATACGCGGCATAATAAAGGGTGATTTTAGTTATGCCACTTTGCCTATTACGTTCCAAAAAATGGTATTGAAGTACTTACCCAGCCTCTTTAGTGACAGTCAACGCAAAAAAATAGCCCAAAAAAAATCCAATAATCAAGTCGAGATTGATTTTTATGGGGATAATATCGGTAAAATTTTACGCATTTTGTCGTTGGATATACAGATGTCAGGTGTGCAAAAATTAAACGGTATTATCAACGAAAATAGTGGCACGTATGTCTGGAATTTCTACGCCACGGATTTCATTACGCGACAAATGATGGCACAAGACATTTATCTAATTAGTAATGCCGACGAACAATTTGAGTTATCCGTGTCTGCCAATATACAAAAACGCCAACAATCCGAAGCCGATACTATCTTTGGCTATGACTTACGATTGAATATGATGGCTGATATAGCCGATGATTCGGTCCAATTACGTGTAGGTTTTATTGATAATGCAGACGAGATTCATAACGCAGGAGTCGTGGAATTGTCGACCTTAGTGAGCCGTGTGAAAGATAAGCCATTTTTGGATATGCAGTTTTTGCCCAGCAATTTTATCTTTTCGGATTCTATCTATGATTTACAAAAATCGCATATAACGTTATCTTTTGCGGATAAGATATTTAATATAGATAATTTTTATATGGTCAATAAAAGCCATTATATCTCCGCCAATGGTATCATTTCCCCACGACCACAAGACCGCTTGGATATAGAAATTAGTAGGATAAATATCGCACCCCTGTTGCCTTTGATTGGTGTTACTGAAGATAAAATAAGCTTAGCAGGCTCGCTTAGCGGAACCATCCACTTGCAAAATCTTTTTGAGATACCCGCTATAACGGCCGACGTACTTCTGGAACAGACCTACATGAATGGTGCTTTGTTTGGAGATGCGTATGCACAAGCCAACTTTGATACTAAAACTAAAACGATAGGCTTGCAAGGTGATATCATCAAGAATCGCTGGAATGTAGCGAATATAAATGGAGAATTCGATTTAGTAGAAAAGAAATGGGGAATAGATATTTTAGCCGATTCGCTTACGTTGGGCTTTATCAATCATTGGACAAAAGGCATTATTGAAAATATAAACGGAACAGCCAGCGGAAAAATACGACTATCGGGAGAAAATAAGGAGATATTCGTTGAAGCGGCTATCATTGGAAATAGAGTCTCGATGCGTATTCCTTTTACGGGAGTGGATTATTATATCGTGGATTCGATGTTTATGACCCCAACGACTATTGAGTTCCCCAACCTACGCCTATTTGACGAAGAAAACAATTTCGCAGTCATGAATGGTATATTGATGCACGAAGGATGGAAGGATTGGGTTATAGCTTTTGATGCAGATTTTACTAATTTATTGGCGATAAACATGCCCAAAGGTGAGCAGAACTTCATGGAAGGTCGTGTGTATGCAACGGGCGATTTTCACATTGCGGGAACGGAACAAGGTATCAATATAGATGCGAATTTATCCACAGCAGGCAACTCGGACATCACACTTAATGTCGCCGGGGCATCGGTTACCCAAGATAATGAGTTTATTCGTTTTGTGAATATGGATTCCTTAGAACGAGCCCAAGAGGAGGCTTTGGCGTTGGAATTTGCAGAAGTCGAAAAGGAAAAGAGTTCCTCCAATTTGCGTTTGAATATCATGATGGAAGTTAATCCCATGACGACTGCACAGATTCTCCTAAACGAATTTACAGGCGATAGGTTGCTTGGACGAGGAAGTGGAAACATACATTTCACGTACGAAACAGAAAACAAAAAAATGAAAATGTTGGGTACCTATACGCTCCACCAAGGTCACTTTAACTTTACATTGGGCAATATCATCCACAAAGATTTCGATATTGTGGCTGGTAGTAATGTGCGTTGGTTGGGCGATGTGTCTTCTCCCACGATCGACTTGAAAGCCAACTATAAACTAACTGCTTCGTTGCGGGATTTGTTCGGTAGTGATGCGAGTATGTTGCGTACCAACCGAACCTCCGTGCCTGTGAATTGTGTAGTCAACTTAACCCGCGATTTAGCCAATCCGTTGGTCAGTTTTGATATTGAATTACCCAATTCGGACGAGAGTATTCAAGACCAAGTACGCTCGGTTATCAGTACGGATGAGATGTTGATGCAACAAGTCGTGTATTTGCTGCTTTTCAATCGGTTCTTTACGCCAGATTATTTACGTTCAGACGAAAGTACGACTGGATTAAATGAAACCTACAGCCTGCTTTCATCCACCATCACGGGTCAAATCAACTCGTGGCTAAGTAAGTTGACAGATCGAGTGGCCATTGGCTTCAACTTCCGTACGGACGGTGAGGGTACAAGTGCTTCGCAAGAGTATGAAACGACCTTCCAAATCAATCCTATCAATCGTTTGCTCATCAATGGTAATTTTGGTTATCGATATAATGACTTGAGTAATAGGCCTTTCTTTGGCGATATTGAGGTGGAGTATATGCTTACGCCAGAGGGTCAGTTGCGTTTGAAAGGATATAGTCATTCGGTGGATAAATACTCCCTCAAACAAGCCAATATGGTGGAAGGACTTGGTTTAACGTATAACTATGACTATAATATCGGTGATACGAAAAAACGTATTTTAAATCACTATTTGACCACAGAAGAACGTATAGAAGAGAAAACACAGAAGAGACTCGAGCGTGAAAAACGGAAAAAAGAACGCAAGGCAAAACGCAATGGTCAAACGATTAAACCTACCCCCCAACCGACCATAGACACAACTAAACAGGTACCCATCCCCCCCGCATTAGACACGATTAGACCTCTCGTATTGCCGATTGACACGTTTGCGGCTGAAAATAAGGATATTGCATTTTCGTATTTACCAAAAATCAAATAACTATGTTGATTAAAACGTATGGTGCAGCACCCATCGGCGTAGATGCCGTTTTGATAACCGTCGAAGTTCACACAACGCCCGGTTACGATTTTCGTATGGTGGGTTTGCCTGACAATGCCGTCAAAGAGAGTCACGACCGAATCGTTGCAGCTCTGATGGTGAACAAGTTTGGGCATCTCAACCATAGTTTTATCATCAATTTAGCCCCAGCCGACATCAAAAAACAAGGTTCGGCGTACGATTTGACGATAGCCATTGCGATGTTGGCAGGAACGGAAAAAATCAAGACGACCCACTTGCGAGAGTATATGATTATGGGTGAGTTGTCGTTGGACGGCTCTCTGCAACCGATTAAAGGGGCTTTGCCGTTTGCTCTGTGTGCCAAACAGGAGGGTTTTAAGGGAATCATTGTGCCACACCAAAATGCCCAAGAAGCCGCTATCGTAGAAGGCTTAGCCGTATATGGAATGCAAAGTTTGATGGAGGTTGTGCAGTTCTTGAACGATGAAACCGTGATGGAGCCCGTCCACATTGACATAGAGAAGGAATTTGAGGATACGAATCAATTTTTTGAGATGGATTTTTCGGAGGTCAGAGGGCAGGAAAATGTGCGGCGAGCAGCCGAGATAGCCGTTGCTGGTGGGCATAATATGCTGATGATAGGTCCCCCAGGAGCGGGTAAGAGTATGATTGCCAAGCGTATCCCAACCATCATGCCGTCGCTCACGTTGGAAGAGGCTTTGGAAACCACCAAAATCCATTCTGTGGCAGGTCTGACATGCTCCTTGATAACTCGCCGACCCTTCCGTAGCCCTCACCATACTATCTCGGACGTGGCATTAGTAGGTGGTGGAACGAATCCGATGCCGGGTGAGATAAGTTTAGCCCACAATGGAGTGCTGTTTTTGGACGAACTACCCGAATATAAACGGTCGGCTTTGGAAGTGCTTCGTCAGCCGTTGGAAGACCGAAAAATCTGCATCTCGCGTGCTAAAATGACCATCGAATATCCCTCTTCGTTTATGTTGATTGCGGCGATGAACCCGTGTCCGTGTGGGCATTATGGCGAGATAGAAACCGCTCATCCGTGTACCTGCTCGCCGTTGCAGGTCAAAAAATACATGGGACGTATCTCGGGTCCGCTGTTGGATAGAATCGACATCCAATGCTATATCCAGTCGGTCAAATATGACCAATTACGCAACACACAACCTTCCGAATCGTCTGCAGCCATTCGCGAACGGGTCATCAAAGCCCGCAAGATACAGCAAGCCCGCTTCGCTAAGTTGGGTATTTATTGCAACGCCCAAATGACGCCGAAGATGTTGCGAACCTTCTGTGTGCTGGATACGAAAGGCGAAGAAGCCCTCCGTTATGCCATGACGAAGTTGGATTTGAGTGCTCGTGCTTACGACCGTATCCTCAAAGTGGCACGCACCATTGCCGACCTTGCAGGTAGTGCGGAGATTGCAGCCGTCCATATCGCCGAAGCTATCGGTTACCGCAACTTAGACCGTAGCGATTGGGCTGAACGAGGACGATAGTTTTTCCGCTAAGGCGTTGTAACAACGAAATAGCAAAAATAAATCAAGCAAAAACAAGGCGTTGTAACAATATATATTATCGCAAAATCTTGTAAAATTTGCCATCGCTCCCTTGCACAATATACACCCCTCGCTGTTGTGGTTGGCTAACCGACTTGCCTTCGATGGTAAAAAACTGAATCGGTTGGGGCAACGAAGCAGGCACCTCGACCAAAGCGGTTTGCATATCTTGCAGATAGCGGAAATTATTGTCAATGATAGCCTTGATAAGGTCTTGTCCGCGTGTGTTGTAGCCGTTGCTCGTATTCACACCCACATAGTCGGCCAGAATAATCCCCGTAGGTCCAGCCGTATGCGAAGGGTCGCTCAAATAGTCAATGATAGCGGCGTTAGTATGGGCAGCATTGTCCCGATAGCCATCGCTCGTGGACACATCCTCATCAATGTAAGTAAGCCGTGAGGTCTTCGAGTACCCCGAAGCAAAGTTATAAACCCACACGATGTCCGAAGCCGAGTTGATGGGTTGGTTCGTGCTGAAATCCAGTAACTGACCGATGGCAGCCACTTTACGGTCAAGGTCGCCTTCTGGGTGCGTCTCATAAAAATCCTGCATATACAACTTCGCCGTTGTGCCTGACGCTCCAACAATCTGTCCGTTAGTCTGTTTGCTCCAATCGATTTGACTCGTCCAGTTTTTTACAAAGCCACCGATGGGCTGGTCGGCATACTGATTACGGCTGAGCAGAAGTATCTTTCCACGCATCTCCCCCACTGTGAGAGTGCTTTTGAAGTCAACGAAGAAGCCTTTCAAGTCGGTACGATTCAGCAGTTCAAGCAATCTCTCGCCGTAATCACTCGCATTATTATCGCCGTCCGAGGCATGAAGCAGGTGAATGATGGCAAACTCAGAGGGGTTTTCGATGAGTTTATCCCGCAAGAAGTACAGTGCCTCATCAAAGCGAAGATTCGTAGGCACAATGCCGTGATTCACGTTGATATAACCCTCTTGGATAGCGGGACGCAGGTCAAAAGCCCGAACGCCCAAGTTCCACTGCTCTGCCAAACTGATGTCTTGGGTACGAGCATATTGGTTGCCAAAAGAACCATATAACGATGCAGGGAAACCGTTCCCCGTACCCGAGTCGTGGCTGCCTGGAATCGACACCATCGCTATGTAAGCCGCATCGGGAAGCCGTTTTTGCCAGTTATTATCTGCTTGCGAAGCCACTGCAAACGTCAATGACACAATAATTAAGATGTTTTTTTTCATATTGTTGGGTTTTGTTCGTTGGGTTGGCAAAAGGATGTACCAAACCATGCACCGCAAAGATAGTATTTTTTTATACAAATATATTTTGTGTACTCAAAACGCCAATATCCCGCTAAAATCACTACTTATCGCCATTTAACCCGAACGATAGCGATAAAAAAATAGCACTATAAACTTATTTTTTTGTGTTTTGTAATAATTTTATTACTTTTGCCCCAAAGTGTGAAAAAACATGCCTCCTATTGGACTAAAAACCCAGAAGAGGCACAATAAAAAAGATGTTTATTTAATGTTTAGAATAGATATGAAACGATTTTTTAAAAGTATTTTCTTTTTTTCTTTCCTAATATCTTCTAACGTATTTGCTCAGGTGGCTCTTGTGCCAGCAGATACAGCGGGAAGTCCGTGTGATCGCCATTATATGGCTTCGTTGAAGGTGTTGGTGCAGTC
>JBGUYG010000076.1:0-29508 GCA_045118535.1 Paludibacteraceae bacterium | reverse complement strand
ACCACAATCCGGTGCTCTGCCAACTGATTGAAAATGCTTTAAACCAATTATTTTTTGCACCATTCCTCTTTTTTTATAAATTTGCACCAACTTTTCACCTACAAGCGTATGAAACGATGGATTTATATTTTGACCCTTCTACTCTTGCCTATGAAGGTTTGGACAAATGGTGATCCCGTGGCAGAATTCTGTGCTTTGACGCTGAGTAAAGCACCCGTTCCGCGTGCCATCCCAGAAATACAGATAGAACGAGAGAATTTGCATATTACGTTAGAATACGGACAAGCACACATTTCTGTTGATTATGTGCTGCATAACACTTCCAAAAAATCGTTTCGGGATATTTATTACGGTTTTCCTGTTGATTGGGAAGGAGATAGTCTCGTGCACTGGGTTGGAGATTTTTATACAGAATCGCAATATCAAAAAGGTTGGTCGGACGACTATGTGCGGGATTTTTCATTTAGTTTAGATGGGAAAGCATTGTCAGCGAATATGAGTGGCGATACTCTTTTAAAGCCAGCTTATACGGCAGAAGATTGGCATAAAGAATTCGGTTATCCTGATTGGCACAATTTTATGTATGATACGGCACATCATAAATATAACGATGACAATGACCCTTATAACTGGTGTGAGATCCTCTCCGAATATGAGTGGGATAGTGTTCTATCTAAACCGCTTGTATTGGAGGAGTCGGTGCATCGTCGTTGGTATTACACCAAGTTCTCGCTCCGTGCTGGAAAATCAGCAACGCTCCATGTAGAATATACGTTGAATCATTCGTTATGGAGGGGACTATATCGTTTAGGCGAAGAGTTCCAACGTGCTTTTGAAGGTTGGGCTAATGATTACCAAGGTAGTGAGTGGATAAGTCATGCATATAATAATTTTCGCTATGATTTCTCGCCTGCGGCTGCATGGGGAGACGGCACTACACCAGAACTGGATTTGAAAATAGATGCCCCTAATACGGAAGTATGGTTATATGATCAAAATTGGCGAGATACTTGTCTTTTTGTAAATCATTATTACCAACATTATACTGATTTTCATTACGCTGATACAACTCCGTTAAACTTAAAATATTATTATCCTTTACCAGATAGCTTTGATGTCAATTCTATCCGTGACCACCGCTTGTCGCCGATGCGTTATTCACTTCGCCAATATGAAGGAGACACCTGCCATTACGACGCTTTATCCGATTTGGATGGTTGTACGGGTGTGTTCCTCAATCCCAACGATAGCGGCGAATATGTGTTAGAAATAGTTCTTACGGATTCTATTCCAATCACAGGTCTGGCTATTTTGCATGGGAACTACTGCGATTCACTTTCATGGGTTACCACACCGCGGGCTGAGAAGATGCAGGTAGATTATTGGATAGCAAAACCCTGGGATATATTGCCTCGCTCGTATCCGCTATACAGCAAGACTGAATGGATTACTAAGTGGATAGAAGCCAACCATTATCCTGCACTTTGTAAAACTGAACAGCCAACCGATTTCACATGGCCGAGTCTTGTGCGATCAATGGAAAAAATCAACATAGGCAATCGCGGTTTTGAGTCAGAAATCGGACATTATCGCGAAGAAAATGTCTATACGCACCTTATCCGAATCCGTATTCCTCATCAAGAATCGGCTCCATTTATCTCGGAAGTCATACTGCTCTATAATGATCGACACTACAAATAAGAAATGAGAAAAGCGGAGAATAGGTTCTTGCTGATAGTAATTCGATGTGTCTTAAAATGAAAAAGAGAGCCTAAACTCTCTAATGTTTCAAAGAAAATTCTCTCATCCACTGAGAGAACGTTCTGTTTTTTCGGGTGGAATGTGGGGCTCGAACCCACGACAACCGGAACCACAATCCGGTGCTCTGCCAACTGAGCTAAGACCACCATAACTCTACGAAAGTACGAAAAAAATGATATATCCAAAAATAAATTTGTATTTTCGCACACAAAAGCACACTTTTTGCAAACAGTGCGAACATAAATGACACAAAAAAATACATAAAAATGTCTGTACATACCAAAAATAGCAAGATGACGGTTTCTAAAATCCGCCAAATGAAGCAACAAGGCGAAAAAATCGCCATGCTCACCAGTTATGATTTCACCCTCACGTCGCTCATCGATACAGCGGGTATCGAGATGATTTTGGTCGGCGACAGTGCCTCCAACATCGTCTGTGGAAACGACTACACCATGCCCATCACCCTCGACGAGATGATTTTTTTGGCACGAGGCGTGGTGCGAGGTGCAAAAGGGGCGTTTGTGGTGGTCGATATGCCTTTTGGCTCCTATCAGGTGTCGGTGGAAGAGGGCGTGCGTAATGCCATTCGGATTATCAAAGAGAGCGGTGCAAATGCCGTTAAGTTGGAAGGTGGCGTGGAGATTTTACCCACCATCGAACGCATTATTCAGAGCGGTATCCCCGTCATGGGACACTTGGGCTTGACTCCGCAATCGGTCAACCAATTAGGTGGCTACGGGCTTTGTGCCAAAGAGACCGAAAGTGCCGATAAGTTGCTTTCGGACGCGATGGCGTTGGATAAAGCGGGGTGCTTCTCAATTGTGTTGGAAAAGATTCCGGCTGTCTTGGCAGAAGAAGTAACGAAAAAAGTGGCGTGTGTAACCATCGGTATCGGTGCGGGGATACATACGGACGGGCAGGTGTTGGTTTTGCACGATATGCTCGGCTTAAATACAGGCTTCAAACCTAAGTTTTTGCGGCATTTCGGCACACTGGCAGATGCAGTGGATAAGTCGGTAAAAGAGTATATAAACGCAGTAAAAGAAGGCAGTTTTCCTTCCATAGACGAGAGTTTTTAATGTTTTCATTCCCATTTTTTGTCGCCAAACGCTATCTTTTTGCCAAAAAAACGCACAACGCCATCAATATCGTCTCGGGCGTTAGTGTGATGGCAATTGCTGTGGTTACCGCGGCTTTGATTTGCGTTTTGAGCGTGATGAATGGATTTGAGGAGGTTATCACCCAGAATTTTTCGCGTTTTGACCCGCAATTACGCATCAAATCTACGCAAGGCAAGTCGTTTTCGCTTCCAGCCGCAACCTTGGACAAAATCCAGCAATTATCGTCTATTCAAAACGCCATCCCGACCATCGAAGAGGTGGCTTTGATTCGCTACAGAGAAAAGCAAATGCCCGCTCTACTCAAGGGCGTTATGCCCGATTTTGAACAAATAACGGCGATTGATTCGGTGATTGTGGACGGGAAGTTTCAGGTGTTTGATGGGGCGTTTGAGCGTTGCGTGTTGGGGAGAGGCTTGGCAAACCAAATCGGCATTGGAGCACATTTTATTGACCCGATTCGCGTCTATTCTCCCAAGCGAAAAGGCAGAGTGAACATGTTGCGACCCGACAAAAATTTTATCCGTCAGACGACCTTCATCGCGGGGATTTTTTGCTTAGACCAGCAGCAGTACGACATGTCGTATATGTTGGTTTCGCTGGATTTTGCCCGCTCGCTGTTTGATTTTGAAGCCGATGAGATGACCGCTTTGGAAGTGCAACTAACGCCTTCTGCGAACATCAAAACTGCAAAAAAAGACCTCCAAACCATCTTGGGCAACGACTTTGCTATTTTAGACCGCTACGAACAGCAGGCAGATTTTTTCCGCATCGTCAAAATGGAAAAAGTCCTCACGGCTTTGTTGCTCTTTTTCATTCTGCTTATCGCGGGATTTAATGCAATTAGTTCGCTTTCGATGCTGATTTTGGAAAAGAAAGAGGACATCAAAACGCTGTTTTATCTTGGTGCAAATCAATCACTTATATACCGCATTTTTCTGTACGAAGGTTGGTTGATTAGTATCTTGGGAGCCGTATTAGGGACGATTTTGGGGTTGGTTGTTTGTGGACTGCAACAGCATTTTGGGTTGCTCAAATTGGGCAGTGGCGTGGAGTATGTGTTGTCGGCATATCCTGTTTCGGTGCAGTTCTTCGATGTGGTGATAATCTTCTGTGTAGTGCTGTTGATGGGCTATTTTTGTGCGTATATTCCCGCAAAAAAAGTGAGAGTGTGAAAGGTAAAAATTTGATATTCTTGCACATTTTTTTCGGAATATTTTATTAAAAATCATCAAAATATCATCTTTTACTTCACTAACAGATTATAAATTAGTAACCTTTTTGTCAAATTGACTTTTTTTAGTACCTTTGTGAAAAACCTTAAAATAAATATCCTATGAAAAAATCTGTTCTATATGTCAGCTTCTTATTGGGAAGTTTGTTCCTATTTCAATCGTGTGACGATGATAACACTTACCAATCAGAAGGTCCTTTAATGACACAAGACATTACTTTTTATACATTTAACACTCGAACAGCAGAAGTAATTCCTGCTGATGTTAACTATACACAATATGAAGGAGTAATTGAAGTCCCTTCTAAAGTCAGTTTTGTTACATACGAATGGCAGGTTACGGGCATCGGCGATAGTGCTTTTTACAATTGCACGAAGTTAATCTCGGTAGTTTTGCCTGCAACAATACAATATGTCAACAAAGATGCTTTCAATAATTGCTCTGCTTTGACAACTATTGTTTGCAAGAGTTTGAATCCGCCGACTATTGACCCAACGGCTTTTAAAGGGTGTGAAACAGATAAAATCACCTTGTATGTCGCCCTTGAATCCGTTGATGCCTACAAACAAAACGATGTCTGGAAGTCGCTCAACGTAAAAGCATACGCCGTAGAAGAGTAATTCTTTTATTTGTACTTTCGTATCCCATTAGCGATTCTCGTTAGTGGGATATTTTTTGTCCGATGATGTTTTTAACCTAAAAATACGGCACAGTTCAAATTCAACGACCAACCATGCGAATTTGATTTTATTTTTTCAAAAAAATGTATCTTTGCAAAAAAAAATATATAAACGTATGAAAAAAGGTATCTTATTGATTATTAGTTGTTTAGTAGTTTTTAGTCAGTTACAAGCCAAGAAAGCCGCTGTGCAAGACGTGGATTTGGATTTAGCCGAGCAACGCGTGAACGGCATTATGGATATGAATATTGGAAGTAAAATCAGCGGTGCGGTGGTTTGTTTTGTGCAAGATGATTCCATCGCTTTTCTCAAAGCATACGGCCTCAAAGCGGTGTTGCCAGATGATGAAATAATGGAGCCCCAAACCCAATTTGAATTGGGAACAATGTCCTATTCGATTGGCTTAGGAAGCGTTTTGTTGAAAATGATCCAAGAAGGGACTTTAAATGTCGAATCACAAGTGAAAGACTATTGGGAAGATTTTACCTCAGCCGCCAAAGTGTTGGATTTATATGAAAATAGAGGTGGTTTCTCTGGCAAATTTAACTTCCAATCCTTAGAAGATGCCTACAACGAAGACTCACAAGGCAAGAAAAAAGCGGAGTTTGTCAAGGATTCTTTGTCACAACTGAAACGTATTTATGTGCCTGGTACTAAAGTGATAGTTTCCAGAATAAACGATATTATGTTGCAAACATTGGTGGAAAAAATTGCCAACAATACCTTAGATAAGGTAGTAGAGAGCGAGGTTTGTTCGCCATTAGGTATGAAGGGTACGACCTATCATCCATTCCACCTATCCAATGTTGCCCCCACTACACGGAAAAACACGAGCACCTTTAACTCGGACAAAGAGAAAGAGTATGACGAGTTAGAATGCTGGCGAGGTGTGCCGATGGACGATATTACACGGGTCTTGTTAGATGGTGTCTCGAGTTTTGGTGGACTATTCTCAACTGCCGAAGATTTAGCCAAATGGGCGGTTTGGTTCTTGAACTTAGACCAAGCATCGCGTTCGTATGGCTTTAACTGTGGCTTGCGTTTAGAGGACGATGGCAGTCGTAGTTACGAAAGTAATACGGGCGTTTATATCCGTTTGCGACCCCACAAAAACAACGGCGTAATCATCCTCACCAACAAGGTGCATCCCGACAATTTGTACGACGTAACTCCGATTTTTCGCTCTATCTACAACTCGTTTAAATAAACCATGCAAAAAATAGATAAGTATAGTATCGGCCTCATCGTGGGCGTTTTGTTGCCGTTTATTTTTGGCGTCATTTACGTTGATACGATGAATCTATGGTACGCTTTTAAGACTTTTCAATTTGAAGCGGGAGGCGTTTTGAGCAAGTTATTGTTGGTGAGTGTGTTCCCCGATTTGGCATTGGTTTTTATAGGCTACACCCTACAATTATGGCGGGTTTCAAAGGGTTTGTTGATGGGCACGTTTCCGTATTTATTGGCGAGTTTGATTGTTAGTTTGTAGCAAAATTTTTTGAGAATAATTTTTTTTTGTATCTTCGTGCGAGGAATTCGGGCGGGTTTTCTCTTTTAACTTTTTACACAAAACCTTATGAAAACCAACAAAATACTATATTTTTCGTTGTTTGTTTTTGTATCCAATTGTTTGTGTGCCTTCAATCCCTCTTCCACCCACGACACGTTACATAGCCTTTTAACGCCTGCCATTGAAAAGGGTTTAATCCCAGGAGCCGTTGTCTGTTTCGTTTCGGGCGACAGTATCGCCTATTTGGGAGCCTTTGGGAATCGTGCTATCGTACCCAAACCCCTACCCATGCGAGTAAATACACGCTTTGATATGGCTTCGTGTTCCAAAGTGATGGCAACGGGTAGTGTTACCCTCCAACTGATTGCACGAGGTGATTTAAAGCCTACCGATACCGTCAAGAAATACCTCCCTAAGTTTAAATCAAACGCTACCATAGCCGACTTAGTCCGTCATACCTCAGGCTTACCAGGTTATTTTAATGTCGCTCGGTTGGATAGTCTCTTTTCGGCTTCGCATCAGTTCACCAAACGCCAAGACTACCTAATCGATACGATTTGCAGGACTCGCCGACCGTATGAGACGCCGCAACCCTACCTGTATTCGTGCTTGAACTACATCACTCTGCAAGCCGTCTTAGAAACAATCAGCCATCAACCCCTCAATCAACTCGCAAAGCAAGAAGTCTTTAAGCCTCTTAAAATGAAGCACACGGGCTATAAGCCCAAAAACAAACACAATATAGCCCCTACCGAACGCAAACGCAACACCCATATCCCTTCGGAGCAGACGCATTTATGCGACTCATCGGACTGTTGGCTGGGTGTGGTGCATGACCCGTTGGCACGCGTGATGATGCGGGGTGTGTCAGGTAATGCGGGCGTTTTTTCCAATGCACAAGACATCGCAAAGTGGTGTGTATGGATGTTAAATTTGGATTCCACGACCCTGCAAAATGGCTTGTACGCAGGCTTACGTCCCGAAAGAGATGGCAGAAGCCATACGGGATATACAGGCACCTTAGTACGACTCAATTGGGAACGTAAGCAGGCGGTTATTTTACTGACGAATCGTGTCCATCCCGATGACAAAGGGAAGTTAAATGAACTGCGAAGGGCGGTTTACAGAGTTTTTATTCCTACCACTATCATACAAAATAATTTGGGAAGCGAAATAGCAAAAAACGATGGTTTTTTGGAAAAATAATAACAACTTAAAAATAAAACGGTATGAAAAAGATTTTTTTGATTAGTGTGGCATTGTTCGCGTTTACTATGGTATTCGCTGAGACAAAAACCGTCATCTTAGATGGCAGAAATTTGACCGATACGGAGACAACAGAAGATACTCCTATAGAACAAGACGACATCAAATATATCATCAGCAAAGGGGCAAAATACATCAATAAGCCAAAAACATCTACGACAGAGTTTGCGGATGTAACACAATGTATATTTATTGGGAAAAAAAACACCTATATTTATAATCAAACACCCTTTGGTGCAGGAATCACGAAATTTGAAATTTATACGAATACAGGTAGTGTATCAACTGCGGTAACCACCGACATATCATTTAGTGAAACGCCGATAACAGAAAGTACAGATAATAAAATAGATATAGGAACTCCCACAACTGACGCTATTAAAGATATTAAAGATATACCCGCAAAGGCGAAGTATTTTTATTGGACAGTAACAAGTTCTCATAATGCCCAAGTTGCCTTCCGTATCACGTACGAGTTGGAGTCCGAACCCGAAGCAACACCGGTGGAGAATGTGTCCGACAAAGCAGCGGAAACAACGAAAAAAATCCTCGAAAACGGACAGATTTTGATTATTCATAATGGGAAAAAATACAATATCAACGGGCAAACCGTAGAATAATCACCAAAAAAAGCGAAAAAGACCTCCAAAATTCGGGGTCTTTTTCTATGAACAATAAAACTTATGAAAAAAACTTTTTTTTCGTGGTCCTGCTTGGGCTTGAACCAAGGACCCCCTGATTATGAGTCAGGTGCTACTAACCAACTGAGCTACAGGACCAACGTTATGAAAACAAAACTACTAAAAAAACCTTGCGAAGATACAACTATAAAATAATTTTACAAAACAAAATATGTTTTTAATTGTCGGATTTTTTTTGTTACTTTGCTAAAAACATTTTTTCATTATGGATATTCTACAACAAATGTACGAGCGTGCTAAAAATAATAAGCAACGCATAGTCCTTCCAGAAGGCGACGAACCACGCACCTTAGAGGCAGCGAACGAAGTGTTAAAACAAGGTCTTGCTGAATTGATTTTGATTGGCGACACCGCCACAATCCAGCAGATGGCAAAAGAAAAAGGGTATGAGCACATCGAAAAAGCCACTATTTTTGATGTCAAAACCAACCCCAAAGTGAAAGAATATGCCAACTTGTTTTACGAATTACGCAAAAGCAAAGGCATAACCGAAGAGCAAGCATTGCAGACCTGCCAAGACCCACTCTACTTGGGTTGCTTGATGGTGAAGAATGGCGATGCAGACGGCGAGATTGCAGGTGCAAGAGGTACGACAGCCGACACCATCCGTCCCGCTTTCCAAATCCTCAAAACGCAACCCGGCGTGAAGGTTGTGAGTGGTGCCTTTTTGATGTTTACTCCCGCTAAACAGTTGGGCGAAAACGGTTTCTTGGTTTTTGCTGACTGTGCCGTAAATCCTTGCCCAACCGCAGACGAGTTGGCTCAAATCGCGATTTCTACCGCACAAACTGCCAAGAATATCGCTGGTATTGAACCACGAGTGGCCATGTTGAGTTTTTCGACCAAAGGTAGTGCAAAACACGAGTTGGTGGATAAGGTTACCGAAGCATTGCAAAAAGCCAAAGAATTAGACCCTACGCTGACGATTGACGGCGAGTTGCAGTTGGACGCAGCCCTCATTCCGAGCGTAGCTCAAACCAAAGCCAAAGGTTCCAACGTGGCAGGCAAAGCAAACGTGCTTGTCTTCCCCGATTTGCAGGCTGGAAACATCGGCTATAAGTTGGTGGAACGCTTCTCGGGTGCTGATGCTGTTGGACCAATCTTGCAAGGTTTAGCCGCTCCAGTAAACGATTTAAGTCGTGGCTGCAAAGTCCAAGATATAATTCAAATGATAGTAATAACCGCTAATCAAGCAATAAAATAAATTAAAAATACCATGAAAATACTCGTTTTAAATTGTGGCTCATCGTCCATTAAGTACAAACTGTTTGATATGGACAAAAAAAGTGTGTTGGCACAAGGTGGCATTGAGAAAATCGGCTTGCCAGACTCGTTTTTACTCATCAAGTTGCCCAATGGCGACAAGGTGAAACGCGAGCAATCTATCCCCGAACACACGGTTGGAATTGAGATGATTCTGTCGGCTTTGGTGGATAAAGAGGTGGGTTGCATCTCGGATTTGAAAGAAATCAATGCCGTGGGTCATCGCGTGGTGCATGGAGGCGAAAAGTTCAACAAATCCGTCCTCATCACCCCCGAAGTGATTGACAAAGTGAAAGAATGTATTGACCTTGCACCGCTTCATAACCCCGCTAATTTGAAGGGTATTGATGCGATTGACAAGAAACTGCCAGGCGTTCCGCAAGTGGGCGTTTTTGATACGGCGTTCCACCAAACGATGCCCGATTATGCCTATATGTACGCTTTGCCGTATGAATACTACGAGAAATATGCTATTCGCCGCTACGGCTTTCACGGCACTTCGCACCGCTATGTGAGTGCACGTGTGTGCGAGTTTTTGGGGTTGGATTACAACAAAACCAAGATTATTACGGCTCATATCGGCAATGGTGGCAGTTGTTCGGCGGTTTTGAACGGCAAATCGGTGGACACTTCCATGGGTTTAACGCCTATCGAAGGTCTGATTATGGGTACGCGTGCAGGCGACTTGGACTTGGGAGCCGCAACGTACATCATGGATAAAGAACATCTGAGCACAGCACAATTCTCGGATTTGGTGAACAAAAAATCGGGCTTGCTCGGTATCAGTGGCGTAAGTAGCGACTGTCGCGACATAGACGATGCCATCAAACAAGGTAATAAACGGGCAAAATTGGCTCGCGAGATGTTCATTTATCGGGTTAAAAAATATATCGGTGCTTACGTTGCAGCGATGAATGGTGTTGATGTGCTTGTATTTACAGGCGGTATCGGCGAAAACGACTGCTATATTCGTACACAAATCTGCAAAGATATGGACTTTTTGGGCATCAAAGTAGATGAGGCTATTTGCGGTTCCGTTCGTGGCGAAGAAAAATTGGTTTCAACGCCCGATAGCCGCGTAAAAGTATGTGTTATTCCAACTGACGAAGAATGGATGATTGCGTCTGACACGCAACAAATTGTATCATGAAACCGATCATATATCAGTTATTAGTTCGTACTTTTTCAAACCTGCATACCACACGCGTTCCCAACGGTACCAAGGAGGAGAACGGGTGTGGTACGTTTGAAGGTATCAACGAACAGGCTCTTGCAGCCATCAAATCCCTAAACGTAACCCATGTGTGGTACACGGGTATCATTCGGCACGCAACGGCGACATTGAACACGCCTTGTGTGGTGAAGGGCAAAGCGGGTAGTCCGTATGCGATTACGGATTATTACGATGTTGACCCCGACCTCGCCGTGAACGAAAAGAAGCGTATGGCAGAGTTTGAAAACCTGATAAAACGCACGCACGAGAACGGTTTGAAGGTCATCATTGACTTCGTTCCTAATCATGTGGCACGCGAATATCATTCGGTTTGCAAGCCCAAAGGTGTCAAAGATTTAGGCGAAAACGATGATGTAACCTGTGCTTTCTCGCCAAGCAACGATTTTTATTACCTGCCAGATGAGGCTTTCACACCGTCTTTTTTGTGCGAAGGATACGAAGAACGTCCTGCCAAAGCCACAGGCAATGACTGCTTTACGGCTCATCCGTCCGTGCATGATTGGTACGACACCGTCAAGTTGAACTATGGCGTGGACTATTGTGGTGGAGGTGCAAAACACTTCGACCCGATTCCTCCGTTGTGGACGAAAATGCTGGATATTCTCCTGTTTTGGGCGAACAAGGGCATTGACGGTTTGCGTTGCGATATGGTGGGCATGGTGCCGATTGAGTTTTGGCAGTGGGCTATCAAGCAGGTGAAAAAGAAGTATCCCGAGTTGCTTTTTATCGGCGAATTATACGAACCCCATCGTTACCAAGCGTACATAGAAGCGGGTTTTGACTACCTCTATGACAAAGTGGGCATGTACGATTACCTGCGAGGAGTGGTGAGCAAAGGCTTTTCTGCTGCGGGCATCACGGCTCAATGGATGAACATAGAAGGCAGTATTCGCGACCATCTGTTGTACTTTTTTGAAAATCACGACGAACAACGTATCGCGTCGGGCTTCTTCTGCGGTTCGGGTGAAAGTGCCGAGCCTGCGATGATTGTTTTGGCGACTTTGGAACGCAATCCGCTGATGATTTATGCTGGTCAAGAATTAGGCTTGCGAGGCATGGAAGCAGAGGGTTTTTCGGGCGTAGATGGTCGGTCATCAATCTTCGATTATTGGAGCATCAATCCGCTCAAAGCGTGGGCAAATGACGGCAAATGGGACGGCAAAAAACTCTCCGAGGCTCAAAAGAAATTGCAAAAATTCTACAAAAAATTGCTTTCTATCGTCCATAAAAATACGTGTATCAACGAGGGTTTGATGTATGATTTGCAGTACGCACAAAACAATAATTACAACCCCCATAGACAATTTTCGTTTTTGAGACGCTACAAAAAAGAGGCTTTGCTCGTGGTGGTCAATTTTGACGATAAGGCGGTAAAAGTGGACATCAATATCCCGCAAGATGCCTTTGATTACCTCAAAATTACCCCAAAAAGTAGCGTGGAAATGAAAGATTTGTTGCGAGGCGAAAAATTGGTGTGTCCTTTCAATCAAACAAGTCCTATCACCGTTGATTTAGCGGCTTGGACAGGCGTTATATTGCAATGCAAAATTTAATAAAAAAATATGAAAAAAATCATTTTGGCGACCATGATGGTTGGTATGTTCCTTGCTTCTTGCACCAAAAATAGCAAGCAAGAGGCGTTTAAGTATAGTGTGGATACATTTTATGACGTGGAAATTTTGCGTTATAAAGTGCCAGGATTTGAGCAACTTTCTTTGCAACAGAAGAAATTGTGCTACTATCTTTCCGAAGCGGCGTTGAGCGGCATGGATATTTTGTTTGACCAAAACGGAGCGTATAATTTGCGGATTCGGACGGCTTTGGAGGGCTTATACGTTAATTACCAAGGCGACAAAAAAACGGAAGAATTTTTGGCTTTGGAACGTTATTTGAAGCGGGTTTGGTTCAGCAACGGCATTCATCATCACTACGGTGCAGATAAATTTTTGCCCGAATTTTCGCAAGAATGGTTCGTGGCAGCGTGTGAGCAGTGTGGTGTAACCTACGATGAAGCCATCTTGCCCGTGATGTTTGACCCGACCGTTTTGGCGAAAAAAATCAACCAAACAGCAGGCGAGGATTTGATTCTCACTTCGGCTTGCAACTACTACGAAGGCGTTACGCAAAAAGAGGCACAAGCCTACTACGATGCCCATAAAGACAAATCTGCACAACCACTGTGGATTGGCTTGAATAGCAAGTTGGTCAAGAAAGACGGCAAAGTGGTGGAAGAAACGTATAAAGTGGGTGGCTTGTACGGCGAAGCGTTGGAAAAGGTGAATTTCTGGCTTGAAAAGGCGAAAGAAGTGGCTGAAAATGACCAACAAAAAACCGTGATACAAAAACTCATCGATTTCAATGCCACGGGCGACCTCAAAACCTTCAACGAGTATTGCATTGCTTGGGTGCAAGATTTGGACAGTCGCGTGGACTTTGTGAACGGTTTCACGGAAACCTACGGCGACCCTTTGGGCGTTACGGCTGCGTGGGAATCGATGGTGAACTTCAAGGATTTAGAGGCGACTCACCGTGCCCAACTCATTGCCGAAAATGCACAGTGGTTTGAAGATAACTCGCCCACGGATAAGCGTTTCAAAAAAGAGAATGTTACGGGCGTGAGTGCCAAAGTGATTACGGCGGTTATCCTCTCAGGCGACTGCTATCCAGCCACGCCTATCGGCATCAACCTTCCCAATGCTAATTGGATTCGCAAAGAATATGGCAGCAAATCGGTAACCATCGACAACATCACGGACGCTTACAATGCAGTTGCCAACGAGAGTGGGTTTGCGGAAGAGTTTATGTTGCCCGAAATCATTGACGCTTACAAAAAGAACGGCACCCGATGCAGTAGTTTGCATACCGACTTGCACGAATGTGCGGGACACGGAAGTGGTAAACTATTGGACGGCGTGAGCAAAGATGCCCTCAAAGAGTATAGTGCAACCATTGAAGAGACGCGTGCCGACTTGTTTGGCTTGTATTTTATGGCGGACAAAAAGATGATTGAACTGGGTTTGTTGGAGACCCCCGACGACTACAAAAGTTACTACTACCAACAGATGATGAACGGCTTGCTGACCCAGTTGGTGCGTATCGAGCCAGGCAAAGATTTGGAGCAATCGCACATGCGTAACCGTCAGTTAATTGCTCTTTGGGTGCTTAAAAATGCCAAAAATAACGAGGTGGAAGTCATTCAGCAAGATGGCAACTATTTTGTGAAAATCAACGACTACGAAGGCTTGCAAAAACTGTACGGCGAGTTGTTGGCGACTATCCAACGAATCACTTCCGAAGGGGATTATCAAGCTGCCAAAGAAATAGTTGAAGAATATGCTGTAAAAATCAATCCTGAGTGGCATAAAAATATCTTGGAACGCTATGCACACCTCAATTTGGCACCTTACAAAGGCTTCGTCAATCCAGTTTACACGCCCGTTTTGGATAAAAATGGCGAAATAACGGACATCAAGGTGGATTACACGGAGGGTTACGTGGAACAGCATTTGCGTTATTCGAAAGACTATTCGTTCTTGACACAAAAGTGATTGTTGACTTACCCATAAATAAGTCCCTCGCCAACCGTATTTTGATACGTCAAGCGTTATGCGGAGATAGGTTGTTGCCTATCTCTGTTTCTATGCCCCAAGATGTCCAAATCATGCACCAAGCCCTGCAAGACATTGAGCAAAACAAGCCCGAGATTGATGTGGATAATTGTGGCACGGCGATGCGATTTTTGACGGCTTATTTGGCACAATATGAAGGGAAAAAAGTAACGTTGGAAGGTTGCGAACGGATGCACCAACGACCCATCGGGCAACTCGTGGAGGCTCTGCAAAGCCTCGGGGCAAGCATAATGTATTTGCAAAAAGAGGGCTTTCCACCCCTGCTGATTGAGGGTAAACGATTGGATAAAACAAAACCCATCATCCTCAACGACCCACTATCTACACAGTTCATTTCGGCTTTACTGCTCATCGGAGCGAAGGTCCAAACTAACTGTCAATCGCCTTACATCACGATGACCCAACAAGTTTTGAAAGGGCAGGTTGTGTTGGAAAAAGATTGGACAAGTGCCTCTTATTGGTACGAGTTTTTGGCTTTGCACGACACAAAACGGCAGATTTTTTTTCCGCACCTCTCGCACGACACCACGCAACCCGACAAAATCGTGGCTGACGTGTTTGAAAGGGCTTTTGGTGTCAAAACGACATGCGAAAAGGAGGGTTGCAGCATTGCAAAATTTCAAAAGCCACACGCCGAAAAGTTGGAAATGGACTTCCAAAACTGTCCCGATTTGTATCCGACCGTTGCTATCACCTGCCAACGTTTGAATATACCGCTGTTTGCAACCGGCACAGACGCTCTGCAATACAAGGAATCCAACCGTTTGGAGAGTTGCGAACAACTGCAAACCAACCACGACCACCGAATGGCGATGGCACTGCTTATGGCGGATTATGCGGTGGACGATACCGACTGCATTGCCAAGTCATACCCCGCTTTTATGCGACAAATTCAAAAGATATGCCCGAAAAAATAACCCGTATTATTCCCTTTCGAGATTGCGAAGATGGTTTGAAAAATAAAAACTATTCCATTCGCACTATTTTTGCATTGGATAATGGCGAAGGAAAAAAAGCGACATTAAAACGGGCGATTGAGGCATGTGAAAGTGAGTGGGTGTGGCTGCAAGACGTGGATGTTCAGCCTGTGGAGATAGTAACTGAACAGGAAATGCTCAATTTGGTGGGGCAAGCCGATTTGTGTATTTTGCCGCTACGAATGACGACGGGGAATGGCACGCTGATAGAACGTCTGCAGCAGGCGGAATACTGTGCAATTCAACAACTTACGTACTTGGCAGCCAAGAAGAATCGGGCTGTGATGTGTTCGGGAGCTAACTTGTTGGTGAAACGCGACAAATGGCTTGAGAGTTATGCCGACCTCCACCCCGAAATCCCGAGTGGCGACGATATGTTTTTGTTGGAGAGTTTCAAGCGGAGGCATTTGCGAATCACAACCACCAACGACCCGCATTTTGAAGCCATCGTTACGCCCCAACCCACGTTGAAACAACTGCTACGGCAACGGATGCGGTGGGCAGGCAAATCGGTTTGCTACCAAGACCGAGACATAATTTTGTGCGGTGCAATCATCGTGGTTGCCAACCTGCTGCAACTCTTTTGTCCGTTGATTTTGCTCGTCAAGTTTCCCATCGAGTACGCTTTGATTCGCCAAAAAAGCCGCGATTGTTCGTTTTGGCTGATTTTGCTTTTAGAAATTATTTATCCGTTTTATGTGCTGTTCTGTTTGGTCGGAGGATGGTTTCGGCTGCAAAAATGGTAAAAAACTGGACTAACTTTCGTTGCAAAAATACGCTATTTTAGAGGATGCAGTAGTATGCTCTAAAAAAATGTGCCTTTAATTCAAATACAAGAAAACAGACATAGATTCAACCTCACACGAAATAGTCTTTAAACTCCGAAAAGCGACTTCCTTTCAAAAATCATTGTATAATCCCAATCCACTTTATTTTTTCCACAACGTTCGGGTGAACAACAACAAAACCGTGAAAATTTCGAGACGACCCAAGAGCATCACAAACGTCAAAATCCATTTGCCCACCGTAGGAAAGGTCGCAAAAGTGGCTGTCGGACCATATTGTCCCATCGCGGGTCCAATGTTACCAATCGCACTGACTGCTGCACCAATCGCCTCGTCAAACGTAACACCCAAGCCACAAAAAACCAGAATGGAAGACATCAAAATCAGAATATACAAAAACAGAAACGCCATCACATTGTTGATGGTCTGCTGACTAACCACCTTACCGTTCAACTTCACGGGCAAAACGGCATTGGGATGGATGCGTTTGTTGAACTCGTTGACCCCACTCTTCACAAAAATAATAATCCGCACCCACTTGATACCACCTGCTGTGGAGCCAGACGAACCACCTGGGAACATCAAGAAAAACACAATGACCCACAGCACGGGAATCCATTGCATATAATCCGATAGCATAAAACCGCTCGAAGTCATCGTGGTTACGGTCGTAAAGAAACTTATCCGAAAACTTTGCTCCAAATTCTGTCCGATACTCATCTCGCTGCCCCAATTTTGCAGGAACAACCCACAGGTCAAAACAAGCGTAAAAATACCTACAGCAGACAGATACCACTTGGTTTCCTCGTCATGCAGAATCTTTTTGCCTTTGCCCATCGACATATAAATGAACATGGCAAAGTTGATGGCAGAAATGAGCATAAAAAAGGCAACCGTGTAATGAATGAGCGGGTTGGCATAAAACGAAATGCTTGCATTTTTGGTGCTAAAACCACCCGTGGCGATAGTGGTGAACGAGTGGCAAACGCTATCAAACAGTGGCATACCTTCCAACCATAGCAAACCCACTTCCGAAAGGGTTAAAATGACGTAAGTCGTCCAAAGGTACTTGGCTGTTGTGGAAAGTCGAGGCGATAGTTTTTCGTAGGAAACGCCCGTTACTTCGGCTGCATATAACTGCATCCCACTCATACCAAAAATCGGCAAAATAGCAATACTCAACACGATGATTCCCATACCTCCGAGCCACTGTGTGAGTGCTCGCCAAAACAAAATTCCGTGTTCCAACTTCTCCACATCAGGCAAAATAGTGGCACCTGTAGTCGTAAAACCCGACATGGTCTCAAACCACGCATCGGTGATATTGTCCACAGAACCGCTCAGATAGTAAGGCAAAAGTCCAAAGACCGAAAAAATGAGCCATACTGCTGCCACGATAACGTATCCTTCACGCTCGCCGACCGTCTTGGGAGCCTTCAAGCCCGAAAAATAGCCCCACAAACCGATGATAAATGTAAAAAGCGAACTATATGAAAAAATCTCAAAACACGTTTCTTTGTACAGCCAACTGACAAGCGTCGCAATAGCCATAAAAAACGCCTCGATGATGAGC
Organism: Paludibacteraceae bacterium; assembly: GCA_045118535.1. GTDB lineage: Bacteria > Bacteroidota > Bacteroidia > Bacteroidales > Paludibacteraceae > Colicola. Next base: position 11,773 of record JBGUYG010000076.1, on the reverse strand, counting down.
AAAATACCCATCGTTTTGAAGATAATTTTTATATTGAAGGTGCGTGTCATTGGAAGAATTTTTCTAATTGACGGATGATTTCACTTTTGCAAAAAACCACGACCTCATCGTCTCGCACAATTTCCGTGTCGCCATTCACCAAAACGCCTTCGCCAGCCCGCACCAAACCGCCAATGGTGCAGTTGTACGGCAAGCCCATGTCTTTGATTTTGCCACGAATAATTTTGCTGTGGTCGGTGGCTTTAAAAACGACTATTTGAGCCCCTGCACTCGCTAAATTTCGCACGTTAAGCACGCTCGCATCAAGCAACATTTGGTAGATATAACTCGCCGTAATCGTCTTTTTATTGAGCACCGTTCCCACGTCCAAACCCTCTGCAATCTGGATATAATCCACATTTTCCACATCTGCAATCGTCTTCCGCACACCGAATCGTTTCGCTGCCAAACAGGCAAAGATATTGGCTTCACTACGGTCGGTCAAGGCAATAAAAGCGTCTGCATCTTGGATTCCTTCCTCTTTGAGCACCTGCATATCCGAGCCGTCTGCGTTGATGATGAGCGAATTTGGCAGTTTTTCGGATAATTGGTAGCAGATGTCGCGGTTTTGCTCTAAAATCTTGATATTCAAGTTTTTAGGTAAGGTCTGCACGGCTTTTTGGGTCAATTTTCCACCACCGTAAAAGATGAGAGATTTGACTTCGTGTTCCTCGTTGGCAGTGTGTTCACGAATATAATGCATATTTTCTTTGGTGTACATAATGAACAGCAAATCGCCCACTTTCACTTCGTCCTCGCCATTGGGTATGAAAGTCTGATTTTCGCGTTTGATGGCTACGATACGGTAAAAACCATGCTGAAAGAAGCCTGAATTGAACAACTTGCCCGTCATATCACACTCTCGATGTATCTTGAGGATGCACAGCTGCAACTTGTCCTCACAAAGCGATAGATGCCTCCGCATCCAGTTTGTTTTGATGGCTTCGGCTATCTCGGTTGCCGCCAACGCCTCGGGGTAAATGAGGTCATTGAGTCCCATGTTGGCGAAAAATTGCTGATTTTCAGGCAGTAAATACTCGTAATTATCGATGCGTGCCAAGGTCTTTTTTGCACCCATTTGTTTCGCAATCAAACAGGCGGTCATATTGGCTTCCTCACTCGTTGTAACCGCAATAAACAAGTCCGAACGGGCTACGCCAATTTCCCGCAAATCCGCAAGGGAAGTGGGACTACCAACTCGGGTGAGTATATCGTAATCGTTATCAAGTCCTTCTAAGTGTTCAGCCGATTCGTCCAACAAACTAATTTCCATTTTTTCCTGCGAAAGCAGTTTGGCTAAATGGGTTCCTACGGCACCGGCTCCTACAATTGTTATTTTCATTTTTTTGCTATTTAACGCGACAAAGATATGATTTTTAAAAAATTACAAATCAAAAAAATGACGCACCGATTGGGTGATTCCTTCGGCATCTAAGCCCAACAGATGGTACAATTCATCGGGGTTTCCGTGTTCGACAAATTGATTTTTTATACCCAACCGCAACACAGAAATAGGCTCATGATGGTCGGCAAAATACTCCACCACTGCCGAGCCAAAGCCACCTTCAACCATCCCATCTTCAATCGTAATAATTTTTTGGAACTTCTTCCGTATTTCTTCCAATAAATTTTCGTCCATCGGTTTGAGCCACCGCATATTATAATGTGCTATGTCGGGCAAGGTTGTCAACGCCTTTTCAACGTTGTTTCCGATGGCTCCGAGACTCAAAATCGCCCCTTTTTCGCCCTCACGCGAACAAATTCCTTTGCCGTACTCCACCTTGGGCAACTGTTTTTCGCAATAATGTGCCATGCCTCGCGGATAACGAATGGCAAGCGGATGGTCAAAAGTGCGAGCAAAATGCAGTATTTCCTGCAAATCTTCGGCATACATCGGGGCAAAAATACGGATGTTCGGAATCGGTCGCAGGTACGCCAAATCCAACAAACCTTGGTGAGTCGCACCGTCGTTGCCCACGATTCCCGCTCTATCAATGCAAATCGTTACGGGTAAATCCAATAAAGCGACATCGTGCACTATATTGTCGTAGGAGCGTTGCAAAAACGTGGAATAGATATTGCAAAACGGCTTCAAACCTTCTTTTGCCAAGCCTCCGCTGAACGTGATGGCGTGTCCTTCGGCTATTCCGACATCAAAGACGCGATTTGGGAACTGCTCAATGGCTTTGTCCATACCACAACCAGACGGCATCGCAGGCGTTATTCCCACCACGTTTTCGTCCGCTTGCAGCAACTCCACGAGCGTGTCGCCAAAAATTTCTTGCCAAAGAGCAACTTTTTTGCTGGCTTTGCGTTCGCCCGTTTCGAGGTTAAATTCGCCAGGTGCATGCCAGATGGTGGGCTCTTTTTCAGCGGGAGCATAGCCTTTGCCTTTTTGTGTGATGACGTGCAAAACCTTCGGACCCGTGTAGTTTTTGATTTCTGCCAAAATTTTCACCAATTTGATTACGTCATGCCCATCGGTTGGACCAAAATAACGGATGCTCAGACCTTGAAAAATGTTGCTCGGTTGCTTGGAAAGGATGGATTTGAGGTAGTTATTAAAACGCAACACTTGATTTTTTTTCTGCTCCGAGATAAGACCCAATTTGTTCAAGGTAGAATAAACAATCCAACGGAATTTATTGTATTTTTTGCTCGTTGACAAGTCCAACAAATACTGCGAGAAGCCACCTTGCAGAGCGTTGATTGCCATATTGTTATCGTTGAGGATGATGAGCATGTTATTTTTGTCCATCGAAGCATTATTCAAGCCCTCAAACGCCAATCCACCCGTCATCGCACCATCGCCAATGATAGCGACCGTGTGCTGCGAAGAGTGCTGTAAGTTGTGGGCTATATCCATTCCTAACGCCACGCTGATACTGTTGCTCGCATGCCCAGCCACAAACGCATCGTGCACGCTTTCGGTCGGGGTAGGAAAAGGTGACAAGCCTTTGAACTGTCGGTTCGTGTGGAACTTCTCTCGCCTACCCGTCAGGATTTTGTGGGCATACGCCTGATGTCCCACGTCCCAAACCAACTTATCGTTGGGCGAATCATAGACGTAATGCAAAGCCACCGTCAGTTCAATCGCACCCAAACTGCTTGCCAAGTGCCCCGGATTATGGCTCAATTCTTGCAAAATAAAGTCCCGCAACTCCGTACACACCTGTGGTAATGCTTCGACAGGCAGTTTTTTCAAGTCATTTGGACTGTCAATATGTTCGATGTACTGATATGTCATGCTTTATTTTTCAGGTAACGTAACGGGCAGTTGCCCTACGGCAGGGATTTTTCCCATCATAATATCCGCAACGGCTTCCTCATTATAGTAGGTGTCCGAATAGCAAACGAAAAACGCATCGGTATCTTTGATAAACGGCAACCGAAAAGCCGAATACGGGTTACCGAAATACAAAACGGCAGTCGGTTTGGTGCGTGCTAATTGCTGCAAAATCCACGCTTCTTCGGAAGGTATTTTGAGCATATTATGCCGTTGAGCAAGGCAATCGTGCACCCCAATGATGATGTAATCGTATTGCTGTAATTGCTTGGCGAGGTCTCTGAGAGCGTGCAAATCCACCTCTTCGGGCAACGCAAAATAGTCCATCGGGTAGCCCGCTTTTTGCATCTGAAGGCACGCAATGACCGAATTATCTTGCAACACACCCGACCTATCCGCAAAACCACTTATCTCTTCGGTGGTGCAAGACTTCAGTTTGGGTGGTTGATATTCAGCGTGATAGCCGACGTATGCGATTTTTTTGGTTTTATCAATGAAGGGAGCGTTCTGCACGTTGCGTTTGTTCTGAATAAGCGTCATGGACTGCTCGGAGAGTTGTTTATTGAGCAAAGAATCTTGCGGACGATGAATCTTTTCCAAAATACCATCGGTTTGGCAATACGGGTCATAATCTTCGTCCAACATCCCGATTTTGGCTTTGAGCGTTAGTATCTTGCGGACACGTTCGTCCAAATCTTTTTCGCGTTGTTCGGATTTAGAAACATACTGCACGATGGCTTTCACAGTTTGCGGAATCTCGTGGGGCATCAACAGCAAGTCCACACCCGCTTTGTAAGCCGCAACATTCACCTGCACATAGTTGCCATCTTGCACTACACCCTTCATGCCGAGTGCGTCCGTGATAACCAACCCTTTGAAACCAAGTCGTTTTTTCAGCAACTCCGTCACGATAGGGTACGAGATAGACGAAGGCATCGTATCATATGCAGGGACGTGCAAATGACCCAACATCACCAACTCCACACCATCGTCAATGAGCCGCTTAAATGGGTACAATTCCAACGAGTCCAACCGCTCTTTGCTAAACGGCAAAACGGGCAACGATTGGTGCGAATCAACCTCCGTGTCGCCATGCCCCGGGAAATGCTTTGCACAAGCGAAAATACCTGCATTTTGCATCCCTCGCATATACGTACTGCCGTATGAAGCCACCTTCTCCCTATCCGAACCAAACGAACGGGCATTGATGACGGGATTAAGCGGGTTGACATTGATGTCCACATCGGGAGCAAAATTGATATAAATCTTCACTTCCTTGCACAACTCGCCCACTGCCACACCCATCTTGTAAATCAACGTGTCGTTTGGCAAGGCTCCCAACTGCATCATCTTGGGGAAAAACGGAAACTCGGCATACCGCATCGCAGGTCCATATTCGCCGTCCATCGAGATGACTAATGGGATTTTGGCGATGCGTTGGATTTCGTTGATTCGGTCTAAAGCTTTGACGATTTCATCTTCCATCACAATCACGCCACCCAAGCCCGCTTGCACCAAACCATCGAACTTGGCGTGTTTGTCGGCAGGCAGATACGAATCCAAACAGGCGAAAGTGATTTGCATTACCTTCTCTTCCGTAGTCATTCGTTGGAGAACACGCTCCACTTTCTGCTCATTGGAAACCGCACACGAACACATCACTAACCCAATCAATAACAACCGTAAATGTTTGTGCATACTATTGTTGTGAGTTTAGCAATTCTTGTATAGCGATTGACTCTTTTTCGTAGCCAGGCTTATGCAACAAGGCAAACATATTTTTCTTGTAAGCCTCCACGCCGGGTTGGTTGAACGGGTTGACGCCCAACATATAACCCGAAACGGCACACGCATTCTCAAAGAAATACAACAAAGCCCCCAAGTGGAACAAATCGGCTTTATCCATCGCCACCTGCAAGCACGGAACACCACCTTGTTTATGGGCTAACATCGTGCCTAACTCGGCTTTGGAGTTGATTTCAAACATCGTTTTGCCTGTTAAAAAGTTCAAACCATCCAAGTTATTTTCATCATCCAACACGGGCAACGGATAGTTATCTTGTTTGATAGAGATGAAGGTTTCAAACAGATGCCGAACGCCCTCTTGGATATACTGACCCATCGAATGCAAGTCGGTCGTAAAATCGGCTATGGAAGGGAAGATACCTTTGTGTTCCTTACCTTCCGACTCGCCAAAGAGTTGCTTCCACCACTCGCCCACGAAGTGCAAAGCGGGGTTGAAGTTGGTCAAAATCTCAATGCTTTTTTTCTCCTTCGAATAGAGGTGATAACGGCACGCAGCGTACTGTGCAGAGATGTTTTTATCAAAGCCGTGTTGGCAATCCTTCATCATATCCAACGCTCCAGCCACCAACTGCTCAACCTCCTTGCCCACGAAGCACGCAATCGGCAACAAACCCACTGGCGACAAAACCGAGAAGCGACCTCCGATATTATCATCGATGTTGTAGGTCTTGTATCCTTCTTTGTCGGCAAGCGTCCGCAAAGCCCCTTTCTTGGCATCGGTGATACAAACAATCCTATTTTTAGCCTCGTCTTTACCCACCTGCTCCTCCAAAAGGCTCTTCAATAGTCGGAAAGCGATAGCGGGCTCGGTCGTCGTACCCGATTTGGAGATACAGATAATGCCGAATTTCTTCCGTTTCAGCACTTGGATAAGACTTTGATGGTATTTTGCGTCCAAATGATGCCCAGCGTACACCACTTTGGACGTATCTTTATTTTCCAACCATTCAAACGGGTTTCCGACAAATTCGTTCACGGCTTTGGCTCCCAAATACGAGCCTCCGATACCAATACAAACGATGATTTCGCAACTCTGACGCAGTTTTTCTGCGGTTGCAATGATGTCGCTTACCTCATTTTGTATGTTTCGGGGAAGTTCTACCCAACCCAAGAAATCATTTCCGGCTCCTGTGCCTTGCAAGGTCTTTTCTTGGCATTCGTTGGCTAATTTCGCGTAGGCTTGCAATTCTTCGCTACGCAACGCATTGGCATAATTAAAATGTATCATAGTTGTAAGGTTAAAAAATTATACTTCGGGTTTCATGGTTGGGAAAAGTAACACCTCTTGGATACTCTCTTTCCCTGTCATCAGCATCGTTAGACGGTCTATTCCGATGCCTATTCCACTCGTCGGTGGCATTCCATACTCGATGGCACGGATAAAATCGTGGTCGATAATCATCGCCTCTTCGTCGCCTTTTTGAGCCAGTTTCATCTGCTCCACAAAACGTTCATATTGGTCAATCGGGTCGTTTAATTCGCTGTACGCATTCGCCAATTCTTTGCCGTTAACCATCAACTCAAAACGCTCGGTTAAGCCTTTCTTGGAGCGGTGCATCTTCGTCAGAGGCGACATCTCAATCGGATAATCAATGATGAAAGTCGGTTGCACAAAATCGCCCTCGCAACACTCGCCAAAAATCTCATCTATCAACTTGCCTTTGCCCATCGAATCCTGCACTTCCACGCCCACTTTTTTAGCAATTTGGCGAATCTCGTCCTCGTCTTTGCCGTACAAATCATAGCCCGTTTTTTCTTTGATGGCTTCCAAAATCGGCAAACGACGGTATGGGGCTTTGAAATCAATCTCTTTGTCGCCTATTTTAATCTTGGTGGAACCGTTCACGGCGATGGCAATTTTTTCCAATAACTGCTCCGTGAAACGCATCATCCACTCGTAATCTTTGTACTGCACATACAATTCCATACACGTAAATTCGGGGTTATGCGAACGGTCCATGCCTTCGTTTCGGAAGTTTCGCCCAATCTCATACACACCTTCAAAACCACCGACAATCAGCCGTTTGAGGTACAATTCAGTGGCGATTCTCAAGTACATATCAATGTCCAGCGTGTAATGGTGCGTGATGAACGGACGTGCGGTCGCTCCACCCGCGATAGCCTGCAAAATAGGCGTTTCCACTTCGGTATAGCCCGCTTCATCAAAGACCGAACGCATGGTCGAAATGATTTTGGCACGCTTGATAAACGTCTCTTTGATGCCCTCATTCACCACCAAATCCACGTACCGTTGGCGATAACGCAACTCAGGGTCGTTGAAACCATCGTAGGCAACCCCGTCTTTATACTTCACTATCGGCAACGGTTTTACCGACTTCGCAAGGACAGTCAACTGCTTTGCATGCACCGAAATCTCGCCCATCTGCGTGCGGAAAACAAACCCTTTGATGCCCACAAAATCGCCAATATCCAGCAGTTTTTTAAACACCACATTATACATCTGTTGCTCTACCGTGGTGGGTTGTTCGCCCTCTGCTACAGGGGCTTGGATGTCGTCCCGACTTACGTACACTTGTATCCGACCTTTCGCGTCTTGAATCTCGATGAAGGAAGCCTTGCCCATGATTCGCCGCGACATCAAACGCCCTGCAATAGACACTTCCTTGCCCGTGTACCACTTGGCTGTCGTGTCGTCGTCTTTAAAATGGGTTTTAATGTCGTCCGTATAACCCGTAACAACATACTCTTGGGCTGGATAAGGGTCAATGCCCAACTCCCGTAACGCTTTCAGACTCTCTCTGCGTATAATCTCTTGTTCTGATAACTCCATAATTCTTTTTTTATAATAACCGAGCGAAAATAGTATTTTTTTACCAATTTTCCATCGCTAATTTTAATTCTTTTTCGGAAACGATTTGGTTGACGTACGGACGCGAGAAATCCGCCAAAAGAGTACAGTTTATTTGGTCAGTTTGCGTGTTTTTTTTGTCTTTATGCGTCCAAGCAATGATGGTTTCATGGTCTGCAGGCGTGATTGGCAAGGTTTTGTAATACGTTTTCCAAACCTCTTTTAGTTGCTCAAAAATCGTCTGCGGAAAATGCTTTTTCTCCACACTCAAAAACAACTCCACCACCATTCCATACATCACCGCAAAACCGTGTGGAATCGTCTTCCCGAGCGACAATTGCCATTCTTCAACCGCATGTCCAACCGTGTGCCCAAAATTCAGGGCTTTCCGCATCCCATTATCCGCAACATCGTCCTGCACATACCGCTCTTTAATCCAGCACGACTGCTCCACCAAACTCGCAAAAGTATATTTATCAAGGTTGGTCAGGTTTGGCATCGCATGGGTTACTCGCTCCCACTCATTTGCGGAAAAAAGCAAGGCATGTTTGAGCATTTCAGCCCAACCCGAGAGCAACTCTTGGCGAGGAAGCGTCTCCAAAAACGGGATGTAATGCCACACTTGCAACGGCATTTGAATCACTCCCACACAGTTTTTGATGCCTTTGTAATTAAAGCCTGTTTTGCCACCGTTCGCCGCATCAACCATCGCCAACAAGGTCGTTGGGACGTTGATATAAGCCATTCCACGCATGTACGTTGAGGCACAAAAACCACCTATATCGCACACAATTCCACCACCGATATTCACCAAAACGCTGTTTTGCGTGGCTTGTTTTTCAAACAAAAAATTCCAAATCTGCTGTACGGTTACCAAGTTTTTGTTCTGCTCATCAGCGTCTAAAATATATGTGTTTTCGGGTGTAATGCAAGACGAAAGTTCAAAACATTTCGCACGCATCGCACCATCAACCACAAAAAATAGTTGTCGGTCGCCCAATTCGCACAAATTATCGTGTAAGTTTTCTATAATCACAATGTAATCTCCGTTTTGTTGACCTCTTCAAGCGAATAATTCAGAAAATCAATCATCGGCTTTGATGCCTGAATAATATCCAAAATCAAATCTGTAAAACTATCTGCCAGCACCTCTTTGTTGGACAAATGGTGCGAGATAGTGAAGGTTTTTAGCCGCAACCAATCGGCGTGAATAAACTCTTTATCGAATCCAATCGGCACTTTTTTAAGGGCATATTCGTAGTCAAAATCGCTGAAATACCGCTTAAAATGTGGCTCAGCAAAAATTTCTTCCACTTCATCGTAATTCTCGTAAATATCTTGCCGAATCTTTTTGACCAAATTAGACGGCGGACACCACATTCCCCCAGCAAACAGACAGTTGTCGGGCTGAATATGCACATAATATCCTGCATACAACCCTTTTTTGCCACCAATCGCAGGAAACGTGCCAAACCACTCCTTGTACGGCCGTTTATCCTTACTAAAACGCACATCACGGTAGATTCGCCAGATACAATCCTTGGGAGTCAGATGTGCCAAAGCGGGGTCCATGACGGCTAATTTTTCGAGCAACTGAGCATTCCACGCCACAAACCGTTCATGGCAAGCCACGTACTGCTCTTTGTGGGCATTAAACCATTCGCGATTATTGTTGTGCGACAGTTCAGTTAAAAAGTCAAATATTTTTTGCATTCTTTCGTAATTTTAATGTAACTTCGCTTTGTTTTAGGTCTCATAGTTCAATGGATAGAATACGGGTTTCCTAAACCTTAGATTCGAGTTCGATTCTCGATGAGACTACCAACGAAAGCACGACAAAGATATATTTTTTATGTCAAAAAAAACGACAAAATACTATGTTGTTTGGGAGGGAAAAAATCCTGGCATTTACAACACGTGGGATGAATGTCAGGAGCAAATTAACGGCTTTTCGGGAGCCAAATACCAAAGTTTTCCGTCGTTAGAGTTGGCACAATATGCCTTTGCCGATTCGTATGAAAAACGCAAAGAAGCCATCATCGCTATGGCAAAAGACACGAATGAGGGACCTATTTTGCCTGCCATCGCGGTGGATGCGGCTTCGGATAGGATGAACCGAATGGAGTTTCGTGGCGTGGATATTGAAAAAAATGTGGAAATTTTTCATAGCCCGATTTATCCGTGTTCCAACTCCAACGTGGGCGAGTTTTTGGCGATTGTGAAGGGTTTGGAGTACATCAAAGAACATAAACTCAATTACGCCCTTTATTCAGATAGTGTTACGGCGTTGGCGTGGGTGCGAAACCAGCGAGCCAATGTAACCTTGAAGTATGACGAGCGAGCAGCACTGCTGATTCGCGATTTAAGCCACGCTGAACGGTGGTTGTTGACGAATAATTATTCCAAAATCCCGTTGCTCAAATGGGAAACGAGCAAATGGGGCGAAATTTTGGCAGATTTTGGACGAAAATAATTTGAAAAAAGATTGTTATTTTTTTGAAAAAAACATAATTTTGTGATGTAGAAAATAATAAACTTTAATTTTTAAGATATTATGACAAAAGTAGGTATAAATGGGTTTGGGCGTATTGGACGTTTCGTTTTCCGTGCTGCCCAAAAACGTAATGACTTGGAAATCGTTGGTATCAATGACTTGTGCCCCGTTGATTATTTGGCTTATATGCTCAAATATGACACTATGCACGGCACTTTTGACGGCACCATCGAGGCAGATGTTGAAAACTCGAAATTGATTGTCAATGGCAAAGCAATTCGCGTAACGGCTTGCAAAGACCCGAACGAATTGGCTTGGGACAAAGTAGGTGCAGAGTACGTAGTTGAGTCAACAGGTTTGTTCTTGACCAAAGAAAAAGCACAGGCACACATCAACGCAGGTGCAAAATACGTGGTTATGTCGGCTCCTTCCAAAGACGATACGCCAATGTTCGTTTGTGGTGTGAATGAAAAAACGTACCAAAAAGGCACGCAATTCGTATCGAACGCTTCTTGCACAACGAACTGCTTGGCTCCTATCGCAAAGGTGTTGCACGACAACTTCGGCATCGTGAACGGTTTGATGACCACTGTACACTCTACCACAGCAACGCAAAAGACGGTTGACGGTCCTTCGTTGAAGGATTGGCGTGGTGGTCGTGCTGCTTCGGGCAACATCATCCCTTCTTCCACAGGTGCTGCAAAGGCTGTGGGAAAGGTTATTCCTGAGTTGAATGGCAAATTGACTGGTATCTCGATGCGTGTTCCAACGTTGGACGTGAGTGTTGTTGATTTGACTGCAAACTTGGCTAAACCCGCTACCAAAGAGGCTATTTGTGCTGCAATGAAGAAAGCATCGGAAGGCGAGTTGAAAGGTATCCTGGGCTACACGGAAGATGCAGTAGTTAGTAGCGACTTCTTGGGTTGCACACTTACGAGTATCTTTGACGCCAACGCAGGTGTGTACTTGACCGACACGTTTGTGAAGGTTATCAGCTGGTACGACAACGAGATTGGTTACTCCAACAAAGTACTTGACTTGATTGCTCACATGGCAAAAGTGAACGGCTAAAAAACCGTTTTTCATAAAAAAGAAGGATTACATCGTGAGGTGTAGTCCTTTTTTTGTGAAGCGTGATTTGAAAAATACAGTCCTCATCGCACCAAAATTCCGCGTTTATTTTGCGTCATCCTGGAGATTCAGAATTTTATCCTACCTTTTTTACCCCAAAAGCCTCAATCATCAATTCTCTTTGATGTTCGGTAAAAAATACGCCACAATGCCCAACAAAGGCAGAAAAGCCGTCATCTGAAACACGTATTGAATACTCGTCAAGTCG
>JBGUYG010000075.1:0-5094 GCA_045118535.1 Paludibacteraceae bacterium | reverse complement strand
AAACGTATGGCCATGTATCCTTGGGGTAATAATTATGCTCGTGATAAAGATGGTTGTTTTCTTGCTAACTTCAAGCCATATAGAGGTTCTTATGCCGATGATATAGGAACAACGACTATGAAGGTTGGCCAATATCGTCCAAATGATTATGGCTTGTATGATATGGCAGGTAACGTAGCAGAGTGGACATCTTCTACTTATAGTAATAGTTCGAATGCTATTGTATTTGACTTGAATCCAAACTTTTCATACATGGCTCGTAAAAACGATCCTCCTGCTTTGAAACGTAAGGTGATACGTGGCGGTAGTTGGAAAGATATTAGTTTTTATTTGCAATGTGGTGCTCGTACGTATGAATATCAATACGAGAGCAAACCTTACATCGGTTTCCGTTGCGTTCGTTCACATATTTCGGGTTAATCCAATCAAATAAAAACAAAAAGATAATAAAATAAAGTTGTAAATTATAAAGAAGAAATAAATTATGGCAAAAAATCAGAAAAAGGGTGGCTTTATGGCCTGGTATGAGTCCTACAATGGAAAAAGAGTAACTGGTGTTGTTTATAGTGTCGGTGCAGCAGTCGTTATCGTTGGTGCGTTGTTTAAGATTTTGCACTGGCCAGGTGCAGCCGAAGTGTTGATGGTGGGTATGTTAACGGAGGCTTTCTTGTTTATGATCGGTACATTAGATAAACCCCATCCAACATACCAGTGGCAAGAAGTTTTTCCTCAATTGTTAGGTGCTGGTACGAATCCCGAAGAGTTAGCACACTATGCATCTCGTCCACGTCCGACTTTGTTAGGTGGTGGCGTTGGTGATAGTGAAGCACCCGTTCATAGTGAAGCACCTGCAGCAGCTCCTGCAGTTGCAGCGGCTCCTGCTAAGGTTGCTGTTAGTGCGGCTTTGGATCCATCTTCTATGAAATCGTTGGAAGACGGTATTAAGACCTTTTCAACGGCAGCAAAACAAATTGGTGAGTTGGGAGAAGTTGCTTCGAAAAATTTGAATTTAGGCGAAAAAATGAATGCTGCTTGCGAAGCGACTGACAAATATATTGCAGGTCAAGAGTCTTTGGCTTCTGTTACGCAAACCTTGGGACAACAATTTGTTGATACTGTAAAGGTTTTGAGTGCTGGTACAGACGCTTTCTCAAAGAGTTATACTGACATGGCAGACAACCTCAAAACGGCTGTTGATAGTTCCAAAACGTATAGCGATGGAGTTAGTTCTTTGGCCACAAAGACGCAAGATGTTGTTTCTTTCTACGAGAATCAGATTGCCGTTTTGAATTCTCAAACACAAGCTTTCAAAGAGGCTGATAGTGATGTTAAAAAACTTCAAACGACAATAAAAGAGGCGGTTGCTAATGGCGAAAAATATAAAGATGCTACTCGCGTTTTAGCAGACCAAATACAACAATTGAATGGTATTTATGGTAATATGTTGAACGCTTTATCTTAATGCGTTTTTAAGTTCAATCTTAATAAAACAAGAATAAGATATGAGTGGTGCTACGAATTGTCCGGAAACGCCAAGACAGAAGATGATTGGTATGATGTACTTGGTGCTAACAGCGATGTTGGCGTTGAACGTAAGTACAGATGTCCTAAACGGTTTTACTTTGGTAGATCGTAGTTTGCATTCTTCTATTGATGGTACGATGTCGAGAAATGCAAAATTGTATAGCTATTTCAAAGCGGCACGTGACGAAAATCCCGAAAAAGCCGATCAGTGGTATCAAGAGTGCTTGAGATTGCGTGAAAATGCAGATAGTTTGTATTGGTATATACAACATTTTAAAGAAGCAATCGTTGCTCTTGCTGACGGTCAAGAAGCCGTAGATTTGCGTCGTGCAAGTCAAGATCCTGAAATTATGAGTGTCGCTCCAGACGGGAGTGAATATGCCGATATTACGCGACAAATTATCGGTAATTCAAACTTGGATGTAGCAGCACAGTATGCCATTGTGGAAGGTAATGGTAAGATTTTGAGGGAAGAAATGAAACGTTATCGTGATTATATTATTTATTTAGTAGATCCGAACGGAGAAGGAATGATGGCAGACCAATTTAGACGAATGTTTGCGACTGAAAAGGGTTGGAATAGCCACGACCAGGATTCTTGCGACTGGGAAATTGCGATGTTTGAAGGTATGCCTGTGGGAGCGTCTAACGTTTTGCTAACGAAAATTCAAGCCGATATTCGTAACTCGGAGAGCCAAATGATTGGGTTCTTAATGCAAAAGATTGACGCAGGCGACTTGCGTGTGAACAAAATGAATGCTTACGTTATTCCAAAATCGGAATATGTGATTCGTGGTGCAAAATATAGTGCACGAATCGTTTTGGCAGCAATAGACTCCACGCAAACCCCCGATTTTTATGTCAATGGAGCAAAATGCAAAAATGGTGTATATGAATTGATAACAACAGGAACTGGTGTCCAAACGTACAAAGGTAGAATCGAGTATAAAGGTCCAAATGGAAATAAAGTTTCTTTGCCTTTCGAAAGTAGTTATACCGTGGGCGAGCCTATGGCTACCATTTCCAATACCGACTTGAATATCTTGTATCGTAGCTTTGATAATAATCTATCAATATCCGTACCTGGTATGAGTGTGGATAAATTAGATGTTGAAGTTACGGGTGCTACCCTTCGGAATCAAGGAAAAGGTAAATGGATTGTTAAACCAGCGGAAACGTCTAAGGAAGTGACGGTAAAAGTATATGCTAAGGTAGAAGGTACGAATCAGTTGATGGGTTCTCAAAAATACCGTGTGAAAGCCTTGCCGAAGCCGAGTGTTTACTTCCAAGTGGGCGATGTGGGTTACCAAGATTATATCTCTCGTAACGCCTTGCTCAATAAAAATGGTTACTTGCTGACAAGTTATGGTCCCGATGGTCTGTTGGATTTGCCTTGGACGGTTGTGTCGTTCAAAGTAAACATCAACGGTAGTTTGTCGGAAGTTAAAGGCAATAAGTTTGGTTCAAACGAAATTGCTAAAATAGAGAAATTGAAAAAAGGTGCCATGGTGGGTCTGGTGGATATTAGTGCCAAAGGTCCCGATGGTAAAATCACAAAATTGTCTAACATATTGTTGACAATGAATTAAAATTTGAAAACTATGAAAAGATTTTTTCTTCTTACATTTTTTGCGATGATGGCCTATGGCTTTTGTTTTTCGCAGGAGGAAAGTTTAGATTACTTTGACCAATTTGGTGCGATTGCTTTGGAAACCTCAGAGTTGACTGAGGCAAAAGAGGATTTAGTGACCGTTTTTCACCGTCGTGACGATATAGTGTGGTCAAAGGTGATTTATCGCATCATTGATATGCGTTATAAACAGAATTTCCCTTTGTATTATCCCATACAAAGTGATGATCCTGTACATCGTAGCTTATTTAAGGTGATTGTTGATGCAATTATAGATGGTGGAATGCCTATTTATGAGAAATTGGCCGATAATCCACGTCCCAATTTTGCAACTCCTTTGGAAAAGAAAAGTATTCCTTCCTTATTTTTGATTGATGACCCTACGGTTGATTATTCTAATGACGAGAACCATTACAACATTGAGACTTCGGATGCTATGCTCGTTCATTATAATAAAAAGAAAAATAAGTTGGCTTTCAATTTTTATCCGTATGAAGGTTTTGTGAGAAATCAATTGAAGTATTTGATACAAGAAGTGGTCTTTTTTGACAAACATTTTTCCCGTTTGTTCTCAAAAATTATTGCTATTGCACCTATGAATTCAGAGAAAATTACATCGCGTGAACCAGGACAAGAATCGCAAGCTTTGATGCAATCGGTACTCTTTTGGTGTTCTTTCGATAAATTGCGTCCATTCTTGGCACAACAATATGTTTTGAACTCTAATAACGATACTAAGCGTGTTACTTTTGAGGAATTTTTTGCCAAAAGGTTGTTTTCTTCGTACATTTTAGGAGAAGATAACATTGACAACAAAATGATAATTGATAAGACAACAAACGTGCAAGAAATACAAAAAGAACAAGCACGTATTCAAAATGAGTTATTGACTTTTGAACAAGATTTGTGGGAGTACTAAACGGTCGTGCTTTTTCCTTTTATGAAAAAGAAACGTATATCATTTAATAGTGCTGTTTATACTACGACCATAAGTTTGATGCTCGTTTTATTGATGATTGGGTTAGAAACGGTAATAATCGTCTCTTCCCAATCTATCATTAAGGGTATTAAAGAGGAACTTTGTTTTTCGGTTGTATTACGAGACGATATTGATTCAACGCAATTAACACGTTTGGAGCGAACGCTGGCCTTATCGGATTATTGCAAAGAACTACGCTATATTTCCAAAGAAGAGGCTTTGCAAGAGCATGTTAAGAGTTTAGGGGCAGACCCCACCAAGTATATCGGCTATAATCCGCTGTATGCCTCGTTTGAAGTGCGTTTAAATGCCAATTATGCCAACTCGCAAAGTTTGCAACAAGTGGAAGAAAAAATTAAGACATTCCCGTCCGTAGAAGAAGTGATATACCCTTCGGAAACCATCGAATTGCTTAATGAAAACATCCATAATTTGTCGCTAATCCTTTTGGTTATCAGTGCCGTCTTGCTGGTGATTGCGTGGGTGCTGATTAGCAATACGGTGCGGTTGCATATTTATTCCAAACGATTTTTGATTAAAACAATGCAATTAGTGGGGGCTACGTCATACGTGATAAAGAAACCATTTATTCGGCGTTCAATTCTGATGGGAATTGTGGCTACCATATTGGCTTTGGGTTTACTTTATGGCTTGATTTATTATGTAAATCAACAATTTGATGTGCTATTAATCACTTTCTCAAAGCGTAATATCGCGATTATTGTTTCGGCCGTCCTTTTGTCGGGGATTTTGATTACTATGTTGGCTTCTACAATCCAAGTAGGGCGTTTTATAAGAATGGATAAAAATACGATTTATGAAATATAATCTTTCAAAAATAAATTATCTTTTGATACTTTGTTCGGTAGTGATTATCGTGGTGGGTTGCTTTTTGATGGTTGGTGAACCCAGTGGGGCAACGGAATATAATCCTGACATTTTTTCAACTCGTCGCATCGTG
>JBGUYG010000074.1:0-10899 GCA_045118535.1 Paludibacteraceae bacterium | reverse complement strand
AATGGAAGAGATTCAAACCGCAAATCACCACTATTTTTTGGACATTGGACACAACCCACCCGCTTTTCAGTACACTGCCCAACAACTGCAAAACTGGCTTAAAACGGCTCCAAACTTGCATATCATTTTCGGAATGATGGCAGATAAAGATGTGGAATCGGTGGTCCAATTACTGCCTTCGCAAGCCCATTTTTACCTAACGCAAGCCCATTCGCAACGTGCGATGCCAGCCCAAGAATTGGAAAAAATCGTAAAAAAACACCACCATTCGCCCTTTATACAAGCCTTTACAACCGTTGAGCAAGCACTCAATCAAGCCCGACAAAATGCCCAATCAAAGGATATAATTTTTATCGGTGGAAGTAACTATATAGTGGCAGAAGCGTTGCCTTTTATTGACGATGAAAATCCTTGATACATACGAACATATCAACCACGAACAATGGCAAAATTTACTCAAAACTTCGCCCACGTCCTCGTGGTTCCAATCCGCTGATGCCTATCTGTTTTTGCGGTCTATTCCAAATATCGTAACGCCATTTGTCTTTGCTGTGGAAGAAAATGAACAGTTGCAAGCGGTTGTTGTGGGCTACATAACACAGGAAAAAACGGCTTTGAAACAGTATTTTACGCAACGTGCCATCATTCACGGAGGTATCCTCTTGGCACCCGAACTGTCCACCAAAGCCCTGCAAATTTTATTGCAAAAGTTGTCCACCGAACTCAAAAATTGCATTTATATTGAGTTCCGCAACTACCACGATTACAGCCGATACAAGCCCATTTTTAGCCAATATCATTTCGATTATCATCCGCATTATGACTTTCATGTCAGCACAATTTCAATGGAAAAAATCATCGCCAACCTCAGCGAAGGCCGAAAACGCGACATCAACAACACTCAACGCAACGGGGCTACGATTATCGAACGCCCAACAATGGAACAAGTGCACGATTTTTACGACCTTTTGCAGCAGTTATACCAGCAAAAAATAAAAAAACCGCTCTTTGATTGGGAGTTCTTCGAGCAACTATATAGACAGCCGACAGCCGCTTTTTTGTTGGTGCAATATGAAAAAAAAATCATCGGTGGAACGGTTTGTGTAGGAAATACAACGACCTTGTATGAGTGGTTTGTGTGTGGTTTGGACGGGCAAACAAAGGGCATTTTTCCGAGTTCGTATGCTACTTTTATTGCGTTGCAATTTGCTTGCCAAAACGGCTATGAATGCTTTGATATGATGGGTGCTGGTGTTCCGAACGAGGCATACGGCGTACGCGATTTTAAGGCACGATTTGGCGGAAAATTAGTGGAATATGGACGATTTATAAAAATAAATAAATGGCTACGATACCAAATTGGAAAAATAGGAATATGGTGTATGCAAAAACTATAATTCTGCTCGTATTTTGTTGGTTTTCAACAAGTTTAGTCGGGCAATATCACACGCACCCCATCGACAAAAACATACGAACCTTGCGAGTGCGTTTTGCCGATGCCCAAACCCACGAAATACAACCGAAATTAGAGCGTCCAATCTTGGATTTGCAGCAGTTGGACAAGAACATTTTGGAAATTTCGTTTGACGAGTTAAGCCATCAGCCGAAAAATTATTCCTACACGCTCGTCCATCTCAATGCCGATTGGAGACCCAGTAATCTGCATTCTGCGGACTATTTAAGCGGTTTTACGGAGCAAGACATAACGGATTACGTCTATTCCTTCAACACCGTGCAACTCTACACGCACTACTCGTTTTTTTTCCCGAACGATGACATGCAACCGCTTTTGTCGGGCAACTATGCTTTGAAAATTTTAGACCGCGATAATCATGGTCAGGAGGTCGCCCACGTGTGTTTTTCTATCGTTGATACACGTGCAAAAATTAACGCCGAGGTTACTCCAAAAACCGATATTGAGTACAATCGCCGCTTTCAACAACTCGAAATTGAGGTGATGCCTTTTGAGAATAATCAACGCTTTTCAGGTAATCTAAACAATGACTATTTTATTGTAGTTCAACAAAATAACCGATTGGATAACCTCTGCTATGCCCCAAAAACGGTGCATATTGAAGCCAACAAACTGAAATACACCCATTGCAAAGAACTGATTTTTGAAGGCGGGTACGAGTACCATCATTTTGATATTTTTTCGACCTATTTGAACGGCACCAGCGTGCGAGATGTGCAGTTTTTAGAGCATACGAACTACCACGCTTTTTTGGAGCCTGACTTGTTTTTGGCACGTCCCGAGTACCAATTTAAGTACGATGCCAATGGGCAATATGTTGTCAATGCCGAACGAGTGCGGGAAATAGACAGCGAAGCGGAATATATGTGGGTGCATTTTATTGTGCCAACCGAACGGCCTTTTTTGGATGGTAAAGTGTACATAGGAGGCGATATTTTCCATAATCAACTGGACACGAGCAACCAAATGTATTACGATACAAAATTGGAGGCGTATTGCTTTTCGGCGTTTGTCAAACAGGGTGGTTACGACTATCAATACTGGTTTGTTCCCAACCACCCGACATTGGAAAATCCTGCCAAAAGTTCTCTTTTTTACCCTTATTCAGCCACTTTGCAACGCACCGAAGGGTCTTTTTGGCAAACAAACAACGAATATGCGATTTATGTTTTCTATCGTCCCATCGGTGCTTTATACGACCAATTAGTGGGAGTTAAAGTGGTAAAATAGCAAGAAAATTCTCATCATACCACGCTTTTAAAAATAAAAAAGCCACATCTTAAAATATGGCTTCATAAAGTCGGGATGACTGGATTCGAACCAACGACCTCCTGCTCCCAAAGCAGGCATTCTAACCGGACTGAACTACATCCCGCAAAAGTTTCGCACGAAGGTATGCCTTTTTTAAATAAAAAACAATTTTTTCTGCAAAATTATCGCAAAATAACTTAAAAATGCACTAAATCCTCGTAAAAACAACTGATTGAGGCTTGATTTTTCTCAAATTTTAACCCCAATCAAAATCTGCTGACAAACTCAACACCGCAAATTTGCCAGCAAATTTTTCCTAATTACTTGATATTCAATTCTTTTTTCACTTCGGACATCAAATCAATCGCGTCATTGGAGATATAATGCAAGGTTCCGCTTTCAAAAATGTACGTAAAACCGCCTCTCTCGCCGACCGCTTTGATGGCTTTGTTCATTTTTTCTTGAATCGGTTGCAAGTATTCTTCCTGTTTTTTCTTAATATCTTGCTGTGCCGTTTGCAGGAATAACTGAACGCGTTGTTCCATTTCAGCCAATTCTTGTTGACGAAATTCCTTTACGCCATCGGTCATCGTGGCTTGGTTTTGCTGAAAATCTTGCAATTTTTTATTAAACTCTTCTTGCATGCCCACGAGTTGATTCTCATAGGAACTTTGCAACGTGTCTAATTTCTGTTTTACCGCTTTCATTTCAGGCATAAGTGCAAATAATTCTTGCGAATTGATATGCCCAAATTTTTGAGCAAAAATCGTTGTTGGCAACAAAGCCAAAAGAATAAATAATGTTTTTTTCATACGAATATATTTTACTTTAATGGATTATCTATATCTATGTCTACAAATTTCTTCAACGTTCCTAACGGTGTTACGGTTTTTCCACCCATTTTTGCCAACACTTTATCCGAAATATCCAACTTGGAAGAGATATAAATCAAACTCGCATCGGCAGACCTATCTTTCACAATATCAATCCTACTTTCGGTCGCAATCTCCTCAATGGCTACATAAATCTCGTCTTGAATCGGCTTGAGCAGACTCTCGCGTTTCTTAAACAGTTCCCCATCCACTCCGAAGTACTTCCGTTTCGCCTCCAAAGCCTCATTTTCTTTGTCTATTATCTCTTTTTCACGTTCTTTTTTCATCGCTTCGGTGAGGAAAATCTGCTCCGTTTGGTAGTTAGCAATCAAAACTTGTGCCTCCTGCATGAGCTTATCCACCTCTTTTTGCCAACGTTGCGAGAACATCGTCAGTTGTTCGTTGGCAGTTTCGTATTGTGGCAAATTTTTGAGGATATAATCCATATCAATGTACGCCACACTCACTTTATCTGCCCATACATTCATCGGCATGAATCCCAAGAGGAACAAATATAGTATCAAAATCTGCTTTTTCATCTACAATTCTTGTCCTAAAACGAAGTGGAACTGGCTGCCGCTATACGAATTTGAGCCACTAATTTGGTCAAATCCCCAACCCCAATCGATTCCCATCAAACCGAACATCGGCAAGAAAAGACGCACGCCCACACCTGCCGAACGCTTCAAGTTGAATGGATTATACGATTTGATGTCCGAGAAGCAATTTCCCGCTTCCATAAACGCCAATGCCCAAATAGTTGCCTGTTGCTCCAAGGCTATCGGGTACCGCAACTCCAACGTAAATTTATTGTACATATACCCCAAGTTACGCCCTAATTTGGTGTCGTAAGGTGTCAAAGAACCCGCAGAATAGCCACGCATACTCACATATTCGGTAGAATAACTCGAATAGCCCGACATCCCATCGCCACCCATATAGTAGGTTTCAAAAGGCGTTTTGGCATCCGCATTATAATGCCCCAAATAACCTATATCAGCACGCGTCATCAACACCAATTTTGCATCACGTGTCATCGGCGTAAACACCTTGCCCGAGAACTTCCATTTATGATATTCAATCAAACGATACCTATCGTTAGTGGGCAAAGAGGCATAATCCTTGCCATTGAGGATCGAATAAGGTGGCGTAAGTTTCACACCCAACACAAACTGCGAACCACGGCGAGTATAAATGGGGTTATCTATGCTGGAACGCGACAGTTGCAAATTGACGGCAAAATTATGACTCACGCCGTCCGTCACTATTAAATACGGCCATGATTTCATAAAATAAACCTGATAACTCAATTCGCCATAGAACGCAAAATAATCGTCTGGCCAACTCAATCGCTTCCCATATCCGATGCTCGCTCCAACCGTACGCAGATACTTCTCGGGGTCGGCTTCGGCCTCTTGTAACTGAGCGTAATAATCCGAATAACCCGAACTGTAATAAGCGTAAGAATACGTATTGTACAAATCTTGGTAGGATTTATAATAGCGGTCAGAATAACCCGTTTGAGAGGCAAAAAAGACACTTGTACTCAACGAGTTAGGGCGTTTTCCACCCAACCAAGGCTCCAAAAACGACATAGCCACCGAAGTATAGTAAACGCCATTGGTACGTGCGTTGATGGTGAACGTCTGTCCTTCACCTTGTGGCACAATTCGATAGGTTTCAGGTTTGAATAAATTCTGCATTGCGAAATTGGTGAACTTTAAGCCAATAGAGCCCGTCAAACCCGTTGCACCCCACCCCACAGACAACTCAATTTGGTCGGACGATTTCGTTTCCAGCACATAGGTTATGTCCACCGTTTCATCTTCGGGATTGGGTTGAATGTCGGGCACCAATTTTTCTTGGTCAAAGTGTCCCATCTGAGCCAACTCACGCAACGAACGCATAATATCCGACTGCGAGTACAACTGTCCGGGCTTGGTGTACAACTCTCGCCGCACCACATGCTCGTACACACGCGTATTTCCCACGATATTGATTTGGTTGATGGTAGCAGGTCTACCTTCGTACATACGCATCTCAAAGTCAATCGAATCACCTTCTATCTTCACTTCTACAGGATCAACATTGAAGAACAAATAGCCGTTGTCGGTATATAATTTTGAGACCGCATCATCGTCTTCCATCAAGCGTTTGTTCATCTCTTTCAGGTTGTAAACATCGCCTTTTTTGATGTTCAAAACGGCATCAAGATATTCGTATGGATAAACCGTGTTACCCACCCACGCTATGTTGCGGAAGTAGTATTTCTGTCCTTCGCTCACTTCCAAAAAGACATCTACACGATTGGAATCGGTCGGCGAAACAACCACACTATCCGACACAATATAAGCATCACGATAACCGAGTTCATTATATTTTTCAATCAACGCTTTTTTGTCCTTCTCAAATTCAGCTTCTACAAACTTTTTCGTACGGAAAAAATTGATGATATTATTATCATTCGTCTTTTTCATCACGTGGTTTATTTTGCGGTGCGAAAGGGCTTCGTTACCTGTAATATACAGTTTTGAAACCTTCGTTTTGGCTTTTTTATCCACAATTATAGCCACTTTAACGAAACCAGGACGGTCTTTATCGTCGGCTTGCAACACTTTCACCTCCGTGTGATAAAAGCCTTTTTCGGTCATATATTTTTTGATGACTGTTTTGGCTCTATCTGCCAAGTTGGGAGTCATTTGCGAGCCATTGTTAATGCCTACTTTAACCTCCAAATCTTCTTTTTCACTCTTTTTCAGACCTGCATAGGTTAGACTGGATACACGTGGGCGTTGCTTCAACCGAATCTCAAGCCAGATTTTATTCCCTTCTATCTTTTTGGCCAAAAAGGTAACTTCTGAAAAAAGCCCTTGCTTCCAAAAACGTTTTAGCGATTTCGTTATCTCATCGCCTGGAACTTGTATTTTATCACCCACTGCCAAGCCAGAAAAGCCAATCAGCACAAAATCCTCGTAACTCGGAGCACCTGTGATTTTTATGTCGGCTATTTCGTACGTCTTTGGCGACATCGAATACTCAATCACGGGATATGGGTTATTAACTTCTTCAACCGTCGTATCCATCACGTCCCAATCAAAATCCTCATCGACTATATCCATAATATCTTCATCGACTACATCCGACACCGAAGTAGAATCCAATTCTTGGGCAACATTTTTGACGCTATCCACAGCAATCGTATCATTCGCAGCGTACACAGTACCGAATGACAACAACAAAATCAATATACAAATTAGGTGTTTCAAAGTTGCTTACTTATTTTGCCAAAACGCCGCTCACGACGCTGGTAGTTTATAATTGACTTATAAAATTCTTCCGATGAAAAATCAGGCCACAGACATTCTGTAAAATACAGTTCCGAATACGCGATTTGCCACAGCAAGAAATTACTAATTCGTAACTCTCCGCTGGTGCGTATCAGCAAATCGGGGTCGGGAATATCTTTGGTTGCCAATGCCGAAGCGAACCGACTTTCATCTATATTTTTTATTTCCATTTTTCCATCTTGCACTTGTTGGGCGATTGTTTTTGCGGCTTGCACTATCTCTTCGCGTGCCGAGTAACTCAACGCCAACACCAATTGGAGTCCATCATTTTGGCTCGTTTGTGCTTCACCTGCCTGCATTTGCTCCTTCACAGCCGAGGGTAAACGCTCTAAATTCCCAATCAAACGCAAACGAACATTATTTTTTTGCAACATCTCAATTTCCTTTTCAAGCGTCTTCACAAGCAGGCTCATCAGGGCATTGACTTCGGTAGAAGGACGCGACCAATTTTCCATCGAAAAAACATACAAGGTCAGGTATTTGATGCCCAACTCACCCGCTGTCTCCACAATGTTACGCACCACCTGCACACCTTTGTAATGACCCTCCAACCTATCTTTGTTTTGTTGCAAAGCCCACCGTCCATTGCCGTCCATGATGATGGCAATATGTTGCGGTAATGTCTCCTTATTTATTTGTGTTTTATAATCCATTTTTTACTCACACATATTACAAATCGGCTTTTCTCGCCCAAATTTTATCACAAATCCTGCCATCAGCATACCTCCTGTATCAAAATTAAAAAAATTTGCTCCATTCATGTTATGCGTGTTATTGTAACGGCTATCATTTTCCAAATTATCGGCCAAATAAAGTTGGTGTTGCCATGTTACCGTCAAGCCATAACGCTTCTTAAAACGCCATTTCATCCCAATTCCAAACGGCAAATAGGCACACACATGTCTCCCCTGCGAATGCACGCAACAGCCCGCTCCAACATACATATACGGCGTGATCTCTCGGTAGCGTAAATCATACTGTTTATCTCCAAAGCGAAAGAAATTAAATTCTCCCGTTACATCCCAACTCATCAATTGATTTGCCCACTGCTCGCCCGTTTTGGTTTTCAAATCCTCTAAATACACATCTCCTTTTGCACGCATTCCGTATAGTTTTGTTTGAAACGCCACTCTCGGTTTCCATTTATAACGGAACTGAAAGCCATACATTTCACAAGCGTGTTGAAATACGTAACGATTTGTTTCTCCTAACACATAACCACAGCCTCCCATCGCGGAAAGTTCGTACTTATATGGTCTTGTTGCATTCAAAAGTGGTACATGATACAACAAAAAAACGCATAGGATAGCAAATGTTATACGCTTTTTCAACATCCTACATTAACGCATTGCAAAGTTATAAAAAGTATTCAAAAACAACAATAGCAATTTTGCAAAAATAGTACCAAAAAACAAAAAGGCACAAAAAAAGGATTGTCTCCCGACAACCCAATCTTTACTTAACCTTAAATCTAATACCATAAAAACACCGATGCGAAAGTAATTTGTTTTTCATTTTTTTATCTCTTTTTTAGCAAATAATTCCTTAAAAGGTCATTTTTTTACTTTTTTTGTCAAGTATCTATTTCAAAAAAAACGACAAAGTATATTTTTTGATAATTTTGATTTACAAAAAAAGAAAAATTAGTAACTTTGCAGGTAGAAAACCAAAATAAAAAATAAGATATGAAACAATTAGATTTAACCAAGTATGGCATTATCGGTTCGACGGTAATTGCACACAACCCTTCGTATGAAGAACTCTTCAAGGCAGAAGTGAATCCAGCCCTTCAAGGGTACGAAAAAGGTCAAAAAACCGAACTTGACGCTGTGAACGTTATGACGGGTATTTTTACGGGTCGTTCGCCAAAAGACAAATACATTGTTGACGACAGCAACTCGCACAACAACGTTTGGTGGACTTCGGACGCCTACAAAAACGATAACCACCCGATGAGCGAGGAGGTTTGGGAAAAAGTGAAAGATATTGCAAAAAAAGAACTTTCGAACAAACAACTCTACGTGGTGGACGCTTTCTGTGGTGCTAATGAGGCAACTCGTTTGGCCGTTCGTTTCATCGTGGAAGTGGCTTGGCAGGCACATTTTGTGGAGAACATGTTCATCCAACCCACCAAAAAGGAACTCGAAAACTTCGAACCTAACTTTGTGATTTACAATGCTTCCAAAGCCAAAGTGGACAACTATAAAGAACTCGGTTTGAACTCCGAAACGTGCGTGGCTTTCAATACCACAAGTCGCGAACAGGTTATCATCAACACTTGGTACGGTGGCGAAATGAAAAAAGGTATGTTCTCCATGATGAACTACTATTTGCCTTTGAAAGGTATCGCTTCGATGCACTGCTCGGCAAACACCGACATGGAAGGCAAAAACACGGCTATCTTCTTCGGTTTGTCGGGTACAGGTAAAACGACTCTTTCGACCGACCCAAAACGTTTGCTTATTGGTGATGACGAGCACGGCTGGGACGACAACGGCGTATTCAACTTCGAAGGTGGTTGCTATGCAAAAGTGATTAACCTTTCCAAAGAAAATGAGCCCGATATTTATGGTGCTATCAAACGCGATGCACTTTTGGAGAACGTTACGGTTGACGCAAACGGCAAAATCGACTTCAACGACAAGAGCGTAACCGAAAACACGCGTGTGTCGTACCCTATTGACCACATCAAAAACATCGTTAAAAAAGTACATGGCAAGAGTGCTGGTCCTGCTGCTCAGAACGTTATTTTCTTGTCCGCAGACGCATTCGGCGTGTTGCCTCCCGTATCTATCTTGACGCCCGAACAGACACAATACTATTTCTTGTCGGGTTTCACGGCTAAGTTGGCTGGTACAGAGCGTGGAATCACCGAACCTACTCCGACTTTCTCGGCATGCTTCGGTCAAGCATTCTTGGAACTCCACCCGACTAAATACGCCGAGGAACTCGTTAAGCGGATGAAACAATCGGGTGCGAAAGCATACTTGGTGAACACGGGTTGGAACGGTACGGGCAAACGTATCTCGATTCCTGACACGCGTGGTATCATTGACGCTATTTTGGACGGCTCCATTTTGAAGGCAGAAACGAAGAAGATTCCTTACTTCGACTTCGAGGTTCCAACGGCATTGCCTAAGGTTAATCCTGCCATCCTTGACCCTCGCGACACGTATGCAAACGCATCGGAATGGGAAACCAAAGCCAAAGATTTAGCAGGTCGCTTCATCAAAAACTTTGAAAAATACACCACCAACGATGCAGGCAAAGCACTTGTAAAAGCAGGTCCGAAGTTGTAATCGCTGGCGAGATAATTTGTGAAAAATAAAAACCCTCTGAAAGCCAAAAACTTTGTGGAGGGCTTTTTTTTGTATAGCACCAAATAAGTTAAAATCTAACGGGTGCTCATCATTGCAAGCACAATCAATCTTGTCCAATTTTAATTTAGGCGTAAATGGTTATTTGATAATTCATTTGCCTTAGGTTTATATGTATTCATTTTGTTGATTTGAATATTTTAAGTGTACTATTTATTGTATTTATTATACTACTTCTCACACATCTCCAGCACCTTCCTGAATCCAGCGATTCCTTCTTCCAGATTCTCAATGATTTCGGAGGCTAACTCATCGGGGTCGGGGAGGTTGTCGAGGTCGGTGAGGCTCTTGTCCTTAATCCAGAAGATGTCGAGGTTGGTCTTGTCGCGGGCGATGATTTCGTCGTAAGTGAACTTGCGCCAACGGCCTTCGGGGTTCGTCTCGCTCCACGTCTCGGTGCGCAGATGGCGGTTTTCGGGATTGTAGCATTTGATGAAGTCGGCCAAATCCTCAAAGGTGAGCGGCGACTTCTTCAAGGTGTGGTGGATGTTGGTGCGGTAGTCGTAAATCCAGATATCCTTGGTCTGCACCTCCTTGCTGGCCGCTCGGTTGTCGAAAAACAACACATTGGCTTTCAC
>JBGUYG010000073.1:0-24390 GCA_045118535.1 Paludibacteraceae bacterium | reverse complement strand
TGTTCTTGTTCTGGGTAGTGTTGCGACCTATGCCGCTCAAACTATCACAGGTACAGTCCTCAATGCTGCAGACGGAGAACCAATTATCGGTGCTTCAGTTGTAGTGGAGGGAACTACGACAGGAACAATTACAGACACCGATGGAAAGTTTTCACTTTCTGTCGAGAGTGGGGATAAAGTTACCGTATCTTTCTTGGGTATGGAGCCCCAGACAGTTTTAGCGACCGATGGTATGATAGTGCGTCTGTCAGAAGATGCACAGGTCTTGGATGAAGTGATGGTCATCGGTTATGGTACCACTACCCGTGCACAGTTCGTGGGTGCTGCCAAGGAGGTGAGCGGTGAGGAACTCACACAACGTGCCACGGCGAACGTAACCAACGCACTGCAAGGTAAGGTAGCGGGTGTTCAAGTGGTGAATAACTCGGGACAACCTGGTACGGGTGCCACAATTCGTATTCGCGGTACAGGCTCTATCAACGGCTCAACGGCACCACTCTACGTTGTGGACGGTGTGCCCGCTGACGCAGGAACGGTAAACATGATTAGCTCGTATGATATAGAAACGATGACGGTGCTCAAAGACGCTGCGGCTACTGCAATCTATGGTGCACGTGGTGCTAACGGTGTCGTACTCATCACTACAAAAAATGGTGATAATAAATCCAAGTTCACCGTGGATGTGGACGCAAAATGGGGAAATAGCCAGCGTGCCGTACCTAACTACGATGTTATCAAATCGCCTGAATTGTATTATGAGTTAGCATATAAAGCATTGTATAACCAAATGCACTACAACGGCAAAACGGATATAGAAGCATATACGTTCGCCGATCAAACGCTTTTGAGCAAATCGGGATTGGGCTATCAAGTATTTACCGTGCCAAAAGGAGAACGTCTCATCGGACTTAATTTCAAACTCAATCCGAATGCGACGCTTGGATACTCCGATGGCAAGTATTACTACACGCCCGACGATTGGGAGAAAAACACCCTCAAAACCGATAACTTGCGGCAAGAATACAACGTTACGGTACAGGGTGGCAATAAGGACGTACAGTACTTCCTTTCGGGTGGTTATCTTAGCGACCCTGGTATCATCGATGGATCTTCTTTCGAGCGTTTCACTACGCGTGCTAAAATTGATGGACAAGTGAAAAAATGGCTCAAAGTGGGAGCGTCTATGTCCTATTCGTATGCTTATGTTAATAATCCTGGTTCTCAAACTTCTTGGGGTTCCTCGGCCAATGTCTTCTATACGATGAACATGATGGCACCTATTTATCCTTTCTACGTGAGAGATGCACAAGGAAATATCATGAAAGATGACCTCGGTTATACCATTTATGATATAGGAACGAATACTGGGGCTACTCGTCCGGGTAATGCACCGCTTGGCAACAACGCCATCAACTTAAACATAGATAAACATTATTCAAAAACGGATTTCTTCACAGGAAGTATCTACGCAACGATCACGCCCATCGAAGGATTGAGCATCACTGCACGCGTGAGCCCAGACGTATATAACGGGAAAAACAACGACCTCAACAATCTGTTCTACAGTGCGACTTCCACTGGTGGTTCGGTGAGTGTAGCACACGAGAGATACTTCACGCTCAACCAGCAGTATATTGCAAACTATAAAAAACGTTTCTTAGATGTTCATAACCTCGAAGTGCTCGCAGGATGGGAGACCTATAAGATGCAAGATGAGTCATTCAGTGGTAGCAATGACCACCTCTACAACCCCTTCATTGATCAGTTGAATAATGCTTACGGTGCACAGCCAGCCTCTAACCATGTGGGGTCATCGCTCTATGACTATAGTACGATGGGTGCACTTGCACGCGTACAGTATGACTTGCTCGATAGATATTTCGTCAATGCTACCTATCGTTACGAGGCTTCTTCACGCTTCGCTCCTAAAAACCGTTGGGGACACTTTGGGTCTGTGGGTGCAGCATGGTTAATCAACAAGGAGTCCTTCATGGAAGGCATTCAATGGGTTAATGAACTGAAATTGAAAGCATCGTGGGGTACGCAAGGTAATGACCGTCTCGGCTCTGGAGTACAGTCATACTATGTTTACGAAAATTTCTATAATGTATCGTACAATAGCGAAACGAAAGAATTCTCCACCTCTCTCGCAGTAAAAGGAAATCCTGACTTGAAGTGGGAAAGCCAGATACTCACCAACGCGGGCGTAGAGTTTGATTTGTTGAAAAATAAACTCTCTGGATCGGTGGAATACTTTAACCGTACCAATAAAGATATGCTCTTTAACGTGCCCATGCCACCATCCGCAGGCTTTTCTTCCTTGCGTCAAAATGTAGGAACGATAACCAACAATGGCGTGGAGGTAGAATTAGAAGGTGTTTTGTTTAAAAATCAACAAATTGACTGGCGTCTTAACACGAACATAGCGTACATCAAATCAAAGGTGAAAGAATTGCCTAAAGTATATAAAAAGAATGGTTGGGTACTCAATACCTCAATCATCAAAGAAGGAGGAGCACTCGTGCAAGGATATATGCCAAGATACGCAGGTGTGGATCAAAAGACGGGTGAAGCACTCTACTACGTTGATCCCGATAATGGCGATTGGACTACTACTGCCAACTATGCTGACGCACAGAAATCCGACCTCGGAGACCTCAGTGTGAAAGTATATGGTGGATTTGGAACCACGCTCAACGCTTATGGTGTTGATGTGAGCATATCCTTCGCATACCAACTGGGTGGTAAATCCTACGATGGTGGATACCAAGAGTTGATGCACTCAGGAAAACAAATCGGACGCAACTGGCATAAAGATATTCTCAATGCGTGGACAGAGGAAAACACCAACACCAACGTGCCGCGTATCTGTGCTACCGATGATTGGGATCAAAAATCCTCTGATAGATGGCTCGTGAGCAACAATTACTTGAGCCTCAATAACATAACGGTAGGATATTCATTACCCTCGAAATGGTGCAAAAAAGTACAAATGGAGAAAATACGTATCTTCTTCCAAGGCGATAACTTAGCACTCGTCTCTGCAAGAAAGGGTTACGACCCCAGACAAATACAAAACGCGTCAGCAGTGGGATTGAATACCTCAACATCGTCGGGTAACTATTACTATAGCCAATTGAGAACACTCTCTGGAGGTATAAAAGTAACGTTCTAAAAAAAAGAATTATGAAAATGTTCAAAATTAAAGATATAATGAAAACAAAATATATCGCAATACTTTCTATTGCATTATTGAGTCTTGCCGCGTGCGATGATTTCTTGGATACGGAATATCAAGGAGGCTCGCAGAGCGGATCGCAGATAGAGGAAACAGTGGGAGCCGTGCCTGAACGAGTAAAGGCAGCCGTATCGGGTATGTACACCATTTTGAGTGAACCTTTTGGCTATTTTGGTATATCCTCTGAACGTGCCGACGACGGCGGTTATCCCGCTATATGTCTAAACAACGACCTCAACTCGGGAGATATGACGAACATCGTATCGGGATACGATTGGTTCACGCCCGCACACGAGTTCACTGACAGAACCCCCGATTACGCCAACCCGAGGTTGCGTTCAGGCTTATTGTATAATTGCATCTATGCCGCGAACGCAGTGCTCGCATCTATTCCCGCAGAAACAACTAATGAAGAATTGCTCGCCTCAAGAGGTCAAGCGAGAGCCGTCAGAGCATTCTGTTATCTCAACTTAGTACCCTATTTCCAATTCAAATATGCAGGCAATGAGGATAAACCGACCGTCATTATTCAAGCTACTGACGGAGACGGAAGAGATCCGCTCAACAACCCTCGTGTGTCGCATAAAGAAATGTATGAATACATCCTCAACGACCTCAACGGTGCCATAGCAGATTTAGATGGATTCGATAGAGCTAACAAAGGACAGATAGATCAGCAAGTAGCGTATGGATTGCGTGCAAGAGCGTACTTGAATATGGAGAAATGGGCAGAAGCACTTGCCGATGCCACAGAAGCCGTAGATGGATATACACCCTACGCAATCTCCGAATTGAAGGCACCAGGGTTCAATAACGCCGAAGACCATAACTGGATGTGGGCACTACTCATTCCTGCCTCCACAGCCTCAAATTATTTGTGCACATGGCCATCACAGTTAGGCTCTTTCTCTGGGCATGGTTATACAGGAACTGGAATATATCGCTGCATTAACTCGCTATTGTATAAAAAAATATCCAACACGGACGTAAGAAGATTTTGGTGGCTCGATGCAGATAAGAAATCAGACTATCTCAATGGACAAAAATGGACAGATGCAAAAGGCACAGTATTAGCAGAAGGGCAAGAGATAGTAGATTTAGTAGTAGACGGGTGGAAAGAACCATTTATCGCCTACACCAACGTGAAGTTCGGACAAAAATCAGGAATAGGATCGGGATATAACGACGGCGACTGGTGCCTAATGAGAGCAGAAGAGATGATACTTATCCAAGCAGAAGCAACCGCTATGACGGGGGACGTGGACGGTGCAAAAACAATCCTCGAAAATTTTGTTAAAACCTATCGCGACCCCAGTTATACTATTCTCGCTTCCGACGCAAACAATATAGTAAACGAAGTATGGTTGCAAAGACGTATAGAGTTGTGGGGCGAAGGATTCGCGATGGCAGACAAAATGCGCTTAGGAAAAAATATCGTGAGATATCATCCTGGCGAAGCCACCAACGTGCCAGAAGCATACCAATTCAACCTCGCAGCCAACGATCCGTGGTTACTCATGAGATTTACGCAGCGAGAACTTGATAACAACGCTGGTTGCGTGCAAAATGAAGGTGGCAAAGAACCCAAAACAGGAGACGGTGCCAGCATAACAGATGGTGTAACTGATTAAATATGATAACTATGAAAAAGATATTAAACATTTTAATGATAGCGAGCGTCCTCCTCTTTGTAGGTTGTGAAGACGAAATATCCTACGAAAAGGGACCACTAAGTTCAGTCGAAGACGCTGTATATTTCCTCGGCGACGAGATGGATATTGAGATAGAGCCGACAGATGCAGAGAAAACGCATGAGGTAACAATCGTAAGAACAAACTACGAGAACGCACTCACAGTGCCCTTAAAAGTGGTAACCAACACGGACAACGTCTTCAAAGTACCTGAAACAATCTCCTTCGATGCAGGAGAAGAAGAAACGACCATCGAAGTAACCTATCAGGGACTCGAAGCAGGAAAAACGTATTATCTGCAATTTGAAGTTGACCAATCCAAGATAGAATTAAACCCCTACAAAGATTGTTCTGTCAAGAAAACTGGAAATACCGCTTTGCCTATCTATAATGCGAGTATCACACCCATTGCATGGAGCGAGACGAAAATGGGCGTCTTGGTTGACGGTATGGTATTACCTTTGTATGAGCTAGAAGGAGTTGCGTGGTACGTAGAATATCGCACAGCAGATTTACCAAGCGGGAAAAAGAAAGTGAGATTATTAAACCCATACAACAAGTATCCAACAGACGAGAATCCAGACGATGCAGGAATTTATCAAGCTTGTCCATGGAATGCACCAGCCGATATTGATGCCACCAAAGACTATAACTTTAATATGGAGATAGATGGTAAAGACGTATCAATAACGGATGCTTATTTGGGAATAACGTGGATGCAAAATACAATGATGAGATTTACAGTTCTTTCAGACAAAAATGGTAAAAAACTCACAGGTACGTACGATGCTAACGCGGGCTCAATTGTCTTTGAGGATGATGCTCTTGTTATTTGGCCTGGTAATGGTAAAGGCTATTATGCTAGTTTGTCATTCTTCTTCACCAAAGAGGCGTATGTAAAATATGTAGCAGAGTCTGGCGAAGGCGAAGGTGATGACCCCGAAGGTGGTGAAGGTGGCGAAGGTGAAGGTGGAGAAGGCGAAGGTGGAGAAGGTGAAGGTGGAGAAGGCGAAGGTGGCGAAGGCAACTAAAATCTTCTGATCCTATTATTTTCGGGCAGGAATGTTCGTTTCTGCCCGATTTTTGGTTTAACAAAGATTTTATACGGCTACATTTGAATAGATACTAATTTGAATTTGTAGCACTTGAACCAAATTTTTAATTTTATGAAAAAAAGATTTTTACTATTGAATGTTCTCGTATTTTTGGCTTTAACGGCCTTTGCGAGTCCTCGTAGTGCAGAACAAGCACAGGATATAGCGAAAGATTTCTTCTCGCAACGCTCTGGCACAAGTCAGCAGAAACGCGTCGCACCAAAGCAGAATAAGACGTTGGAACTATCCTATACAGCACTGATAAAGACGAATGCGGCTCCCGCGTATTACGTATACAATCGTGGCGAAGGCGAAGGTTGGGTGATAGTGAGCGGCGATACGGACGTTCCCGAGGTGTTGGCGTATTCTAATGAAGGCACGTTTGACTACGAGCGTTTGGGTGAGAATGCAAAATATATGCTTTCTCGTTACGCTTCGCAGGTGGAACGTGTGCAAGGAGGTGAAAAACTACTTTATGCCACGAACTCATCCTACGAACCTATCAATTCGTTACTTGGTAACCGTCAATGGGGACAAGATGCACCTTTTAATACGTTATGCCCACCTGGTTGTGTGGTGGGTTGCGTCGCTACGGCGATGGCACAGATAATGGCACATCATAATCATCCCGTACAAGGAAAAGGCACGATAAGTTATACCTCACAAAGTAATAAATATTCGCTCTCGCGAGATTTTTCAGAATCGACCTATGATTGGACGAATATGTCGAATTATTATGGTGTTGAAGACGACGGTACTTCTACGGCTGCACAAGCAGTGGCAGTGCTCTCTCGTGACTGTGGATATAGTGTGGAGATGGATTATGGCGAGAGTAGCGGTGCCTATTCGTCTGCTGTTCCTGGTGCATTAGTAGATTATTTTAGTTATGATAAGAGCATGCGAAGGCTTGAATTGGAGTTTTTCTCCACGAACGCATTCTTGGATTCTATCTATGCGGAGTTGTCGCAAGGTCGTCCTCTATATATGTCTGCAAACACAACTGCTAACGAAGGTCACGCATACGTGGTGGACGGCATGGACGCTTACGGTTATCTACGCATAAATTGGGGATGGTATGGTTCGGGCGATGGTTTCTACCTGCTTACGAATATGCACCCTATCAATCAGGGAACGGGAGGTAGCCTCCTAGATCTGCCCTTTACGGAAAATATTATGGTCATTACTGGAATCAAAGCCGATGAGGGAGGAGATTATATCGCATCGCTTGCAACAAGTCAAGTCTTTCCTATTGACGATAATGACGCAAAGAATACGCTCAAAATAAAAAACGATGGAAAAACAGAAATATACTTACAAATTAACGAGTTGCGCAATAAGGGCATCGTTACCTATAAAGGCTCTTTAGGATATACTCTATTAGATAAAAACGGAAATGTGGCTGTAGCACAAAAAGGATCACGGTATGCAGACATTGAAGGAATCCCCATCACTTCCTATTATCCTACTTATTACCTTGGGATCATTTTCCCGTCTGATTTTCCTGCAGGAGTATATTCATTAAAAGCTACTTTCTCGAATACAGAAGGTTCTGCTTATACGCCCATACTCTCCACAGACGAAACCAATCTTACGACCGTAATAAATACGGGTGATCAAATTTTCGTATATGCAAAAGACGACAATAAATACGAAGAAAAATATGCACCCTATGGCATGACCGTTGTAGCAAACAGTAGCAGGACGAACCTTACGCTGTCTTGGAAACAACGCTCCAAACCTTCGAAGAGTAGTTATATCGTTTTTGTTTGGAATGATGATGAGCTGAAATATTACACAACATCTTCAAAGACGCTCACGATACCGTCTCCCGATGCAGAAGACACCTATTCATGGGCTGTTGCATCGGTAAGTAGCGAAGATAAGTTGCATTATGCAATCAGCATAGGCGACGATTTTTCCCCCTCAACGACAGCAACGGGCGTGGAGAACATAGAAGAAAAAGGAATAGACGTACAAGTATTGGAAAATACTATTGTGGTTAATACACCACAGAACACCACCATCTCGCTTTACGACGTGGAGGGAAAGTTGTTGCAACAGAAGCACCAGATGTGCAATGCGACGTTCCATGTCGTAAAAGGCGTTTATATAGTAGCAACGCCCGAGAAAAAGCAAAAAGTGTTAGTAAAATAGTAACTGTTTCTTGAATAGTATCTTTTCGGGCAGGGATGCATTTCTGCCCGATTTTTTTTGTGTAACCTTTTGGCAGTTTAAGAAATAAGTTTTAACTTTGCGAAAAAAAGACATTATGAATACTATTACGCTTGTCTCCACGACAAAAAACTACTGGAATATTCTAAAACATTTAAGTGATGATGTCAAAATTGACCTCATTGCTTTGTTGTCCACTTCTTTACAGGAAAAGAACGAACAAACTGTGTCTGCAAGCGATTTCTATGGCTGTTGGGGTGATGATGGGATGGATACAGAAGAATTCATAAACGAATTAAGAGAAGCACGATCGTTTAATGATGAAATTGTGACGATATAGTCATGAAAAAATACTTGTTAGATACCAATATCTGCGTTTTCCTCTTACGAGGGATGTATGATGTAGACAAAAAAATCAACAAGGTCGGGCTGAATAACTGCTTTATCTCAGAAATAACCGTCTTGGAATTAAAATATGGTGTAGAATTGTCCAAACAAAAAGATGGTATTGATAGGTCTGAACAACTGAATAAATTTCTATCCACCATTTCTATCATACCTATCACAGATGCTTTGGATATTTGTGCAAAAGAAAAGATTCGCCTTCGCTTAGCGGGTCTGCCTATTGGCGATGATTTTGATTTACTGATTGGGTGTACTGCTGTGGCAGGTCAAATGATAATGATAACGGAAAACCTCAAGCATTTTCAAAATATAGCTGGGATTGAGTTAGAAAATTGGATTGACCGCAAATAAAACTTTATTTTAGTATTTGTTTATAAAAATGTCTCCATGCAAAGTGGCTATTTTTTTCCTTGACCTTTTGGCAGATTGAAAAGAATCTATGTTCCGCAAAAAAACTGTGAACACAATATTTGCATACAAACTCAAATGTTTCTGTGTCCAACCTGATACCCGTTGCAAAAACGTCGTCCTGTAAAAATATATTTTTTGCAATTAAAAAAAAGTTGTACTTTCGCAACAATCGCGGGGTAGAGCAGTGGTAGCTCGTCAGGCTCATAACCTGAAGGTCGTTGGTTCAATTCCTTCCCCCGCAACTAAGTAAATGCGAGTATCGTTGAGGTATTCGCTTTTTTTATGAGTTGCGATATTCGCGGGGCGTCATATTCGTGTAGGTGTGGAAGAAACGATTAAATGCCGTAGAGGACTCAAAACCGAGTGCAAAGGCTATTTCTTTCGTACTTTGGGTGGTCAGTTTAAGACGCGATTTGGCATCGGTTAAGATGGCATTGACGATGAGTTCGTTGGCTGTTTGACCACTCACTTTTTTGATGGTTGAACTTAAATGAGGTAACGATAAGTGCATCCTGTCAGCATATTGTGATACAAAATGCCATTCGTGATAGTGATTCAGCACCAACTGACAATAATCTTGGTAAATCAACTCCTTACGGTCTTGCGGGTGCAACGAAAATTGCTTATGGTCCAACAAATACGTGTTGTAACTCACTTGAAACACATTAAAAACCGAAGCCATGATGTCCGAAGTGAGCATAGAAGGCGTGCAATTAGACGCTTGTATCAGCACCGAAACCATATTTTTAAGTACGTCTGCTTTTTCTGCAGGGACGTGAATCACGGCATTTTTGCTAATCATACCTTTTTTGTCGGTTAAGGTGCGTTGTACGGAGTTCTTTTGCGAAAAATCATGCGAAAAAATGATGTAATATACGAGTGCATCTTCCGAAAATTTGTGGATTAAAAGGAACGTACCTGGCTCAAAGTAAATCATGTCGTTTTCCGCAAACTCATACGATGTTATGTTAATAGTGGCTTTAGCAGTGCCTTTTACAATCAAAGCATACACACCACACATTATTTTACAAGGGAATCGTGCATATTCGTTCAGAATTTTCCCGCTTGCATCTCCAATGAGAAAATCTTTTGGACAATCCAATAAAGGTACTTCTTGCTTTTTCATAACGCTTTTTTTTGCGAAGATAGGAAAAGATTTGTAATTTTAATATATTGTTTAAAGAAAATGTTATTTTTGAGAAAAATAACACCATTTTTTTAATGCTAATCAAAAATTCCCGCTGTTAAATTTTAATTCCGATGTAATAATTGAAACTATAGTTGGTTGTTTCGTTGTAACCAAAGCCTGGAATATACGTTGGAACACAGTCCCAAGCGTCTTTCTTATCGTCTGTGAAAAGGATTTTGAGGCGGATACACCAACCCATATAAAAACGTTTATACACTTGCACCTGTAACGAAGCCACTATCTCAAGCCAACCATCATAGCGAAACATTTTTGGGATGTCGGTTGTCTGTTGTTCGTTCCAATATAAATTATTCGTTGTTAATTCTTTGAATTGGTAGTGCTGCAGAGCGTTTGCATAGCGTACTCCAACCGTAATGTTACTTTGGTCTGCGGGACCTTTCATGGGATAAATATCCAAGCCTGCTCGTAAAAACGCACCATCTCCTTCGTATCTTCCGCCGTCTGCGTGTGTTTTAGCCGTAACATAACCTCCTTCTAACGTTGGGAACAACCGATTGTTGAGACGGAGGCTCATTGCCATTTCATAACTTTGAATGTCCATCTTGGAACGCGTCATTTCAAAAATCGTGTTGCCTACATCCACTTTGAGTAGCAACCCTTGATAGATGGCACTATCTGCATACTCTTTGCCAAAGACGGTGGCGAAGGTTCCCAAAAACAATATGCAAACAACGAGGCGTCTCAAGGTTTTAAATGGATTTTAATGTTATCTTGTAAGATTGTTTCCACAGCACTATTGACGATTGTAGCCGAATCAATGCGAGCCGTTGCACCCACCGAATCAATAATATGATAAACCGCACACCCACACGCTAAACTGATAAAATGCGTGTTGTTTTGGTGGAAAATCGTGAGTGTGTCGTGCTTCCCGTTAAAAAATAGCGTATATTGTGTTGTGTTCGCATCTTGGCGAAGCGGGACAAGGATCGATGTTACAGATGAATTGGCATTGTACAGTGCTAAATCATTGTCGCAACCCTGCACGATTAACGTGTCGATGGCAGCATGGCTGATGGGTATTTGCACCAACACCTCAGTCGGCAGACGGCAAGTCGTGTCTGGTTTGCAAGCCACAAAAACACCAAAAGCGAGTGTCAAAAAGATATTATAACAGTGCTTGAACTTCATCTTTTAGACTAATTAACGCTATTTGGTGAGGCGTCGTGCCGTTGGATTTATACGCATGAATCAGTGCCTTAGCGTATTCGAGACTCGGTGTATCAGGGGCAACTTGGGGCGTTACAGCCGAGATAAAATTAGCCACTTCATCACGTGCTAAGATAATTTTATTCCACAAGTCATTGCTCACGTAGATTTGTTGACTCATATTGTGGTCAAATTCCATTTTTACGGTTTGAATCATCCGCTTTTGTATTTGTTCAACCGTCATTTCTGCAACGGGCATCTCACTCAATAAATGTTCGGGTGTGGTGCGTTCCAGAAGAAGCGTTAAACGTTCGTAGGCACGCAAACGGATGGAAGAAATCTCTTTTTGTGTTTTGAGTTTCAACTCCCATGTGCGTTTCTCGGTTTCGCTCTTAAATAATTTGTGCATCACGATCCACGTGGCGAGAAGCACGATTAAAGCGGGAATGCAATACTGTATTATTTCCATAACTTATTGTTTTGCTTGTATAAACCATTTCCAAAATTGTTCGCCTGCAAGTGCAGCCCCTTTGAGCGTAAAATGAATCCCATCACTACCTGCTAAGCCTTTTTCTTGCCAATTTGCCATACCACCAGCACCGTCCATCATCTGGAACAAACTATAATAGGCGATGTTGTTTTGATGGCAGAATCGTTTGAGTTGTTCATCCAAAATAGGGATGATAATGGGCGATTGACGTTTGCCTTGTAACCTTAGGCACATATCGCTCGGTCCGATAAATATAAAAGAGGCTTGCGGAGCACACTGACGCAGGTACTGGACTTGACGTTTCATGTCCCGAACGTATTTTGTCACTTTCGCTTCATCGGTCAAATGTGGCACGATATTTCCTCCAAATTGCAAAATGATTAGTTGCGTGTTGGTGCTTTGGAAGAAATTGATTAGTTGTTCTTGATTGATTTTGGTAAAGATAAGTCCAGAAGAGCCTCGCATCGCCACGTTATCCACAATGATTCCTTTATCCGTTTCCAACGAAATCCCGTACACATCGCCTTTCCCAGCCAGATGAATCGAGATTGATTTTTGCGATGGGACCGAAACCAAGTCGTGGTATGCAATCTGTTCGTCATTGGTCGTCACAGTGCCTTCGATACCTTCGGAGGTTATGAGACGCACTTGATTAAAAGGCTTTACGGGTGTTTTTTTATTGCAATTTACTTGAATCTCCATCTCTTCGCTACCTTCTACGCGGTCGTTGTCCATCACAAAGACTTGTCCCATCGGACCGTACAAGTCGTTGCCTCGCTGTTTTTTGAAAAGGAAGGCAGTATAATTAACGATTTTATCGGCTTTGGTAACTTCTTGTTGGTTTTTATAGGTTATTTGTTTGAATGTCAACGAATTAACTCGTTTTACCAAAGTCATCAGTCCGGGTCCTCCACCACCATATCTTCGTTGCATATTGTTTCGGAAAATAGCTGTTATTCGGTCGCCTTCGATTTGCGAGTCACCATAATGCACCACACGGACGGGACCTTGTTTACATTGCTTTAATTTGCTTAAGAATTTTTTTACGACTCGTTTATCTACATCTTCCATCACCAAATCCACCGTTGTCTCTTTGGGAATAACAATCGGCTTCGAAGGAACAGGTTCAGTAATCTGAAAAGTGCTTGATTCAGTAGTTGAACTTTGTGGTGTTTCTTCTTCCGTTTGCCCTGAATGCAGAACAGTTAAAAAAATAATCGCAACGATAAATACACATGCAAAACTCGCAATGTATATGAATTTCTTCATAAATTAGGCAATTTAATCAACAGTTTAAACGCAACTCGTTTGCGAAGGTAGTTTTTTTTGCTGAATCAAAAAAGTATTTTTAATTTTGCATTGTTTTTGCAAATTGAATTTATAATTAAAATTATGAGTATGAAAAAAGTATCTTTTATGGGAATGTTGCTGTGTGTCTTTCTTCTTACCAGCAATAGTTACGCTCAAACCATGTCTTTAGAAGAAATGTTAAAAGATTCTATTATTTTGGAGGTTGCTGATGATAAAATTCCAGCTTCAGAGTTCTTGTATATGTTTGATAAAAACAATTCTACCCCTAACAATCCAAAATATGAAACGGAACGTTATTTGGAATTATTTATCAATTTTAGGCTCAAGGTGCATGACGCTTTGCAAAAGAAAATCGATACGACTTCTAATTTTCAGCGAGAATACAATAACTATCGTCATCAGGCCGTTGCAAAGTACTTGCGAGACGATGAAGCCATTGAAAAGTTATGTCGCGAAGCATACGATAGGCTTAAATTGGATCGGAAAGTGGCACAAATTGCCATCGAATGCAAGGATACGACCGATGTGGCCAAACGAGATAGTGCTTTGGCAAAGATTCAAAGGATTCGTCAACGGGTTACGACGGGTGTGATGCCTGAGGGCAAAAAGAGAAGGTCGGCTATGAAGCCCGAAAACTTCTTCCAAGTTGCAGTAGAAGCCTCCACCGATAACTCGGCTCGCGACTCGGGTAGGATAGGTTGGGTGGTTCCGTTCCGCTTTGTATATGAGTTTGAAAATGCGGCTTACAACACGCCTGTTGGTCAAGTGAGTGAAATCTTCCATACGAATTATGGCTATCATATCATTTATGTAGAAGAGGAAGTGCCACACAAGGAGGTGCATTCTGCCCATATCATGAAA
This sequence comes from Paludibacteraceae bacterium, assembly GCA_045118535.1. Classification (GTDB taxonomy): domain Bacteria; phylum Bacteroidota; class Bacteroidia; order Bacteroidales; family Paludibacteraceae; genus Colicola. The sequence goes on along the minus strand of JBGUYG010000073.1, from coordinate 10,361 downwards.
CGAATCATTGACGGCGATACGGCTCGTGCAAAAGCCCAAATAGACTCAATTTATAATTTATTGAAGAATGGGAATGACTTTACTACTTTGGCCACGAATTTGAGCGATGATGCAGGAAGTGCAGCCAAAGGTGGTGATTTAGGTTGGTCGTCGGTGGGTCGGATGGTGGCTCCGTTTGAAAAGGCTATCTTCTCAACGCCTGCTGGTCAACTGTCTAAACCTTTTGCTTCGCAGTATGGTTGGCATATCGCAAAAGTGATTGATGTCAAAGAAGTGGAACCGTTTGAGGCCATGCATCGCCAATTAGAAGCAGCCGTCTTGCGAGATTCACGCGTGTTGGTTGCAAATCATTCGTTCATCGAAAAAACAAGAAAAGAGTATAACTTGCCCGATACCATGTCGGTAAAAGGCGTGTACGATTACGCCGATGAGCATATCGCGGATAAATATCCAGACCTCAAACCGTTGTTGAAAGAGTATTATGATGGGATTTTGCTCTTTGAGGTTTCCATGAAGGAGGTCTGGAGTCGTTCCACAGACGATGTGGAAGGTATAACGGCCTTTTTCAATTCGCATCGCAAACAATTTAACTGGGACGCACCACGCTACAAAGGTTTTGCTTTGCAATGTAAAGACGAACGCGTTGCTATCATTGCCAAATCAATCATCAACAATGCTTCGGCGAACGATTCGATTGAGAATATCTTGCGTAAACGTTTGACGATTGATGGCGTTGAGTATGTGAAATTTGAAAAAGGCATCTGGAAACAAGGCGAAAATGCGTTGGTGGATGTGTATGGCTTTAATTCCAAGAAAGCCACGTTTACACCCTCACCCGATTATCCATACGTTACGGTGGTGGGTAAGTTGCAACCCGTTGGTCCTGATGACTACACCGATAGACGTGCGGACGTAACAACTGCCTATCAAAATCAGTTGGATAGAGACTGGATTGTGAATATGTTAGGGAAGTACAAAGTGACAGTACATAAACCCGTGGTTGATGCTATTAAAGCGGTAAGAGATAAATAAAGCGTTTGTAGTTTGCAGAGGAAATCAAAATACGTATTTTTAATTGTTAGCCTTGTCTTGCTGGGAGGTATCGGGTTAGTTGCGTTTTTGCTCCGTGTGCGAGTGGATTTGACGGCTGACAAACGGTATAGTTTGCACGATTCTTTCAAGCAGGTCTTGCAAGAGGTGGAAGAGCCATTGGAAGTAACTTTATTTCTAAATGGCTCCTTAAATTCTGGTTTTAGGAAGTTGCGAAATGCCGTTGCGGATTTGGTAACGGAAATGCAAGTTTATGCCCCCATCAAGTACATTGAAGGCACCAAAGAGCAGGCTAAAAAGTTAGAAATCACCCCGACCGTCATCCATGAGCGACAATCGGATGGCAAAACAGTCCAAACTACTGTCTATCCATATGCGGCAATCGGTTATCGTGATCGGTTGTTGTGCGTGCCGTTGTTGCATAATAATCGCACGATTAGTGGCGAAGAAAACCTCAATCGTTCCATTGAAATGTTGGAGTTCTTGTTTGCCGAAACGATTCATACGTTGCAGTTACCTGACGTGCGGAAAATCGCATTTTTGGAAGGGCATGGCGAATTAGGCGAAAAAGAGGTGTACGATTTGACGGTGCAGTTAGCCCAGTATTTTGATGTAGATAGAGGCGTTATTGACAAAGACGCTTCGGTGCTGAATGCTTACAAAACGATTATCGTGGCTCAACCACAAAGTAAGTTCTCGGAACGCGATAAATTCATTGTGGATCAATACATTATGCACGGTGGTTCGGTGCTGTGGTTGATGGATGGTGTCCGTTTTTCGTCTGATATGCTTGCCAAAGACGGTTACACGCCCATCATCGTGCAAGATATGAACCTCAACGATATGTTTTTCCGCTACGGCGTGCGAATCAACAACGATTTGGTGCAAGATATGCAATGCCTGCCCGTGCCGGTGGACGTGAGTCAGGGCAATGCCGAGCCTAATTTCCAGCCTTTGCCGTGGACCTATGCACCTTTGCTGCTCACCTCGCCCTCGTGTCCGATTACGCGAAACGTGATGCAAGTGAAAGGGACTTTTGCCTCAACCCTCAATGCCGTCGGCGAAGATGATGGACTGGCTAAGACCCTCTTACTGTGTACCTCTTCGGCTTCTCGCATCACCCCTGCTCCAGGCAAGGTGGACCTGGCTGATTTTACCTCCAACCCTTCGGCTTTTAAGTGGAGTTATCTGCCGGTAGGTGTGTTGGTGGAGGGTAGTTTCCCGTCCTTTTTTGCCCACCGAATGCTGCCCGATAGTGTCGAAAATATGCTCCCGTTGCTCAAACAAAGCGTTGATACGAAGCAGATTTTTGTAGCGTGTGGTAGTGTGGCACGGAATGATTGGCAGGAAAATATGCCCTTGCCAGTAGGGTATGATCGATATACAAAGATGCAGTTGGGTAACCGTGATTTTTTGGTGAATGCCGTTTTGTATCTTGCGGGCGACCAAGCGTTAATTGCCTTGCGGAATAAGGTGGTTTCGTTGCGACTGATAAATGACAAACAAGCCCACTTGCAACGCTCGACCATTCAAATTGCAAGCATTAGTTTGCCCCTTTTGCTTTTGTTGATGATAGGATTTTGTTTTAACTTCGTACACCGAAAAAAATACATCTGATGAACCGCCTAAAAACATCTTTATTATTGCTATGTTGCTGTTTTTACACGCAACTTGTTTGTGCATCAGATTCGTTTTTGGATTATGCCGAAAAGATGGCCAACTCACAAATGGCTAACGAAGCAAATCTGTGGCGTGTAGGGGCTGTCAAAGGAATCAATTCATGGAACGCTAATCAAGCCATACTTGCCAACGCTTTCTTGGACCTATACGAAACTACCCGAGACACAACCTACAAGCAATATGTGCTTAACTTAGCGGATTATTACATCAATAAAGGCGACATAAGCACCTACAATGGCACGCAATTCAATATATTACAGTTAGTGGGTGGAGATTATATCTTGCGATTACGGGACTTGCAATCCAATTTTTATTACACCAAAGCGGCGATGCTTTTGCGAGAACAAGTCAAACTGCAACCCAAGACATTAGATGGGATATACAATATGAGCACGGTCAATACGATTTATGTCTATTTAGACCGACTTAGTTTTGCCATTCCATTTATTGCCCGCTGTGCTAAAACGTTCTATGACAAAGAGATTTTTGACGCACTAACCGACCAAATGCTCCTGATTGATGCCCACACCACAGACGAACAAACGCGATTAAATTGCCACTTTTGGATAGATGATGAAACAACCGATTACGCTTTGACCTGCTCGCAGTATGTCTGGGGCGTAGCACAAGGGGCGTTCATGATAGCGATTTTGGACGTGTTGGATTACTTGGAAGAAGACCATCCCAACCGTAAACAGTTGATTGATATTTTTAAACGCCAATGTAAAGCGTTACTGGAAGCACAAGAGCCCGAAACACACCTCTGGAATCAAATCCTCAACATGCCTTATATCCAGACGAATTATATCGAGACATCGGGTTCAGCCATGTTCTGCTATGCGATGGCACGAGGGGTGCGAAAAGGGTATTTAAGCCAAGACTATCTGGATGTGGCGACAGAGAGCTTCAGGGCATTGTGTGAAAATTATGTTAGCACAGACGCAATGGGCAACTTAATACTGAATCATTGTTCGCCGTGGATTAACTTGTCGGCTATGCGAGCACCTTCGAGCCAGTTTGCCCTATATTTCAAGGAAAATTTTAAACAAAACACGCCTATTGGTGTGTCCGCTTTCATTCGGGCGGCTGCCGAGTTAAGCAAATTTGAAACCCCTAAAAAGCCACAACAGGTAACGGAAATGAACATTGCCTTTTTGTTGCCTTTCCAAACCTCCATGGCAAATCGTGACCCGAATGCCGACCGATTCGTGGACTTTTATGTCGGAGCCTTGATTGCTATCCAAAATCACCATGACGACATGCCGATTCGCATACATACGTACGACACCAAGAAAGATGTTGCAACGATAAATGCTCTAATTAAGAGTGGTGAATTGGAGCGAATGGACGCAATAATTGGTCCTGCATACTCTTCGCAGGTAGATTTGATGGTTTCGTACGCAAGTAAGTACAATATCCCGTTGTTTATTCCGTTCACCGCAAAACTCAAAAACAAAGAGCAGTACAGCAATGTGTTCCGCTTTAATTCGTTGGAAGAAGAGGAAACCGAAGTGATGATAGACTACTTACTAAAACCCGACCAAAACATCCAATGTGTCTTTGTGGAAGGGGCTATGCCCGACAATATAAAATCTATCAAAGAGCAACTGACGCTACAAAACAGACCTGTTGCGACAACGAATGTCTATAAAATTTTGTCGGATAGTATGTTTATGGATTTAGACCCCAGCAAGGAGAATATCCTGTTCTTCAATACCGATAAGTTTGCTGATTTGCACGTTCAACTGCCCCACGTCAAAAAAATGATTGATATGGGCTATAAAGTTACGATGTTTAGCCGTTTTTCGTGGCAAAAAGAGACCACCAGTATCCCGCAAGTATACACGTCTATTTTCAAAAATAAATTCCAAAACGAGGGCGACTATCGTGGTGTCTTTGGGAAATACTTCCATTACACGCACCCTGTTACCAAACCACGATATGACTTAATTGGCTATGATTTAACAAGTTACATCATACAGTTCCTCAGAACCTACAAAACTTCGTCCAACTCAATGCAGCAAATAGTGGATAGAGAGGTGTACAATGGCGTGCAAACGGACATCCATTTTATGGAATCTACGTTTGGCAAAGGGTACCGAAATAGTAACATCAACGTCATTCGAACGCATTGAAAAAGATAGTTTTGTATATTGTCTTGGGACTTTTCCCGCTGGCTTTGTTGGCACAACCGCGATTGGAACGCGAGGAGATTTACATCGGTGTGCACGGTGGTTTGATGATGTCCATGGTGAACTTTAACCCACGCATTGATGGTGCGAATAACTTGATGGACCCGCTGTTGGGCAAGAATGGAGGGTTGGTTTTTCGCTATTCGGGGCATCGTTGCTGCGGCTTGCAAGTGGAGGTGAACTACTTACAACGCGGTTGGCAAGAGGATGCGGAGGCGACGGCTTTGACACCTGCCACGCATTACGAACGCCAATTGGACTACATCGAAGTGCCTTTTTTGAGCCATATCTACTTCGGTTCGGAGAGTTTTCGGGGCTTTGTGAATCTGGGTCCGCAAGTGGGTTATTGTTTTGCTTCGCAGGAAAGAGGCGAACGCCAAAGCCACTATGAAGCCCAATACAAACCTATCAAAAAGCCGTTTGATTGGGGCGTTACAGGTGGGTTAGGGTTGTATTTTCGGAACCGCAAAGTGGGCATTTTTCAGGTAGAAGCACGCTTTGATTATAGTTTTGGGCATCTGTTCCCCGTTCGCAGACGGAATTATTTCAAGCAAATCAACACGATGGACCTAAGCGTGAATTTCGGCTATTTGTTTGAAATAAAGTAATCTACAGATTCAGATTCGAAGAGCAAAACGAGCATTTGATTTGTTTTATCTTTGCATAACAAACATTTTTACGAATACAAAAGTCAAAAGTACATCAAAATTGTCGTTTCAAAAAGTCAATTTTGCAAAAGTACAGATTTTTTGGTGTGCAAATTCTTGCAAAAAAATAACTATTCCAAGGACAAAGCGAGCATTTGATTTTTGCCAAAAATAGGCAGGTTGAGATAAAGTATTAAAAATACAAAATCTTTTTCCTAAAAAATCTTCATCCAATCACCAGAAAACTAAAAAAAGATATTTTTTAAATCATTATACTTAATTTTGTATTGTGATTTTGGATTTATTTATAAAACTAGACAAAACAACAAAAAATCAATATTACAATGAAAGCTGTTAAAATTTTGCATACTATTGTGCAAGCAAACGAGCCACACAGTATAGTTTTTGACGAACCTTTGGATGCTGAGGCATTGGCATTATTCAATCCAAACGGTACGTATGAAGAAATTTTCGGAGAAAAAAAGAAAGACACAACTCAATCAAAACAAAGATTGAGCGTAGTGAAAATCACAAAATGGAATCGCACAATTTATCGGCAATATCTAGGAAAAACATTTGAAGGACTTGACACTAACTCTATTGGTTTATCACCAAATGCTTGGCAACAACTATGTTTGGATGCATCAAAAAATAAAGAAGTTAATGTAACAAAAGGTTGTTTGTTTCCTTTTTACTGGTATCACTCCAACTCTGCAACACGCGTATCGTTTAGGATGGGAATGATAGCAATTGCCATTTCAATAGCGGGAATAATCATTTCTGTTATTATTTGAATATCCATAACCACATTTTTTTATTGTATTGCAAACCGTTGCATTTAAAATTGCTCACTCAACTGTGCAATTTTTATAAAATTCTGCTCACTCTATTGTTCAATTTAAAAAAAGTGTTATCTTTGCACCGTTTTTGAAATTTTACGTTATGGAAGAACTTTTTTTGTCATATTATGATTTGATAAATCGTGTTGATACTCGTTTTGTACGCTATTTGCATGATGAAATAGATTGGAATAGCCGTTTGATAGCCATACTTGGAACGCGTGGGGTTGGTAAAACAACGTTACTCTTGCAACATATCAAGTTGACTAATGCCACACAAACCACACTCTATGTTACGGCTGACGATCTCTATTTCGCACGGAATACATTAGTTGATTTGGCACGCCAGTTTTATCAGCAAGGTGGAACGCATTTGTATATTGACGAGATACATAAATACAAAGGTTGGTCGCAAGAAATAAAAAACATGTATGACAAATTTCCAACCTTGCATATCGTCTATACAGGCTCGTCTATTTTAGATTTGGAAAAAGGGAATGCTGATTTATCCCGCAGAAAGATTGAATATAAATTAACGGGGTTGTCGTTTCGTGAATATGTCAATATCTCCCAAGGATTGAACCTACCAGCATATAGTTTGCAGGAAATTTTAGCAGGAAAAGTACAATTTCCTTTTAATGACCTTCGTCCCTTGCAACTGTTTTCGCAATACTTGAAAAGTGGCTATTTCCCTTTCTTTTTAGAAGATAATTATCATTTGAGGCTACAAGGTATTATCAAACAGACGATAGAAAGTGATATTCCGATTTTTGCTGATATGGAAATCGCTTCCGCACAAAAATTGCGTAAATTAATGTATGTATTGGCTCAAAGTGTACCTTTTAAGCCCAATTACTCTAAATTATCAGCGGACTTGGAGATTCGGCGTAATACATTGCCACAATATCTGCTATATTTGGAAAAAGCGGGCTTAATTTCTGTCTTAAAAGAAAAAGCAGACGGAATAAAGATGCTGGAAAAATTAGAAAAAGTTTATCTTCAAAACCCGAATTTTGCTTATGCGTTCGCTCCAACGAAAACGGATATAGGCAATGTTCGCGAAACCATTTTCTTTGCTTGGTTACAAGAAAAATACTTTATATCATCGTCAAAAATAGCCGATTTTGAGGTAGAAGATTATGTTTTTGAAATTGGAGGGAAGAATAAAGGACAAGCACAGATAACCGCCGTTCCACAAGGCAAAGGTTTTGTTGTTAAAGACGAAGTCGAACGGGCAATCGGTAATAATATACCTTTGTGGATGTTTGGTTTTGTGTATTGAGTGTATAAATTATTCAACTCCATTCCATTTTGGCAACCCACAAAAAAGAGACGCAAGCAACGTCTCTTCTATTTTTACCCAACTGCCAACCCACTTACTCGTAGTGTCGGATACGCACGTCAATGCCCTCTTTTTGCAGTTGTGTGGGGATGTCTTGCAGGTTCGTTTGCCCGTAGTGGTAGGGGAATAGCACTTTTGGACGGACGGTTTTCGCGGCTTTGATAAGTTGCTTGGGCGTCATCGTGTAGGGTTGGTTGCATGGCAAAAAAGCGATGTCAATGTCCTTGATTTTTGCCATCTCGTCGATGTCTTCCGTGTCGCCTGCAATGTAAATGCGTGTGCCGTCCAAGGTCAGAATATAGCCATTGTCGCGACCTTTGGGGTGGAACTGCAAATGCTCTTTGGTGGTGTTGTAAGCGGGCACAGCTTCCACGCTCAAACCGTCTGCTATCTGCTGTTTGTCGCCATTTTTCAGCACCGTCCCAAAGCCCAAAATCTTCGCCGAAGAAGGGTTAGCAAACAGTTGTGTGTTGTCTTGCCAAAGGGTTTGGATGGCGTTTTTGTCCAAATGGTCGTGGTGTTCGTGCGTGATGAAGATATAATCGGCTTTTGGCATCGCTGCATAATCGATTTTTTTGCCGTTGTATTCGCTTACAGGGTCGATTTGAATCTCTTTGTTGTCGTACTGAATACGTATGCTTGCGTGGGTCAAAGCGTGTAGTTTAATCGTTTTGCCACTCGCCGTTTGGAAAACATCCACCTCGCATAAGTCGGCTTTGATAGGCATTTTTTGCTCTTTCCACGCCAAGATTCCACCTTGGAGGTTGACCAATTTATATTTTTCGGCTGCCATCATTTGAGCGGCTGCAGCAGAGCGTCTCCCACTTCGACAATAAACCGCAATCGTTTTGTCAGTTGGAAGCGTAGATTTGACTTTTTCCATAAAATCGGGTTGTTTAAAGTCAATGTTAATCGCATTTTCGAGATGTCCTTGGTTGAACTCATCTGCTGTTCGCACGTCAAGAATGATAACATCTTGATTTTCAATCAGTTCGGCAAACGTTTTCACATCTACATTTTCAAAACTCTGCTGGCTACACGCATTCGTCAATCCGAGCGTTCCCAACAAACAAAGCATTATTTTTTTCATAATTCCGATAAATTTTTGTGCAAAAATACAAACAAAATCCAAAAATCACATAATTATTTGCTCGTTAAAATATAGTCCGAAGGCGACACGCCCACTGCATTTTTGAAATACCTGCCGAAAAATGATTGCGAAGGGAAATTTAGCATATCGGACACTTGTTGGATGTTATATTTTCCGTCCAACAACAGCACTTTTGCCTCTAAAATGGTGCGTTCTTCAATCCATTGTGTCGCTTTTTTGCCACTTGTTGAGCGAATAATTTCGGCTAAATGTTTGGGCGTTATGCAAAGTTTATGGGCATAAAAACCTAATAAACGTTCTTTGTAAAAATTTTGTTCTACTAATTGGAGGAAATTATCCAAAATCCACATTTTTCGGGATTTATTTACGACCAGATTTTGCTCTTTTTCTTCTCGCATAAACGCAATAAGATAGGTGTACAAAACATGCAAATAGGCTTGTGTTAATTCGTCCCGCAGTAAAGATTCGTATTTTCTGATGGCATTTTCTATTTCCAAAAACGTGTGCATAAAAACCGTTCTTTGGGCTTCGGACAAGTGCAAAACGGGGTTAGAAAAAAGCATTTGATAAAATGTTACATAATTTTTAACCCCTGTTTCAAAAGGCGTAAAACCACTACCGAGAGTTAAGTGCATCACGCGTACGTCGGTACTATAACCAATAGTAGAAACGATAGAATTAGGTCGTATAAGCAATAAATCGTTGTCGTTTAGCACCACTGGAGTCAAATTCAGATTGAGATGCAAACTCCCCGAATGGCAATAAAAAATGCATAATTGTTCTGACCGAAAAGGCGTTGAACAGACTTCTTCTATATTCTGTTGCGGAATATGTTGTCCGAACACTCGTTGGGTATTGTTTAGGAGCAACAGATTATCGCCGATTTTTAATAAATTATCATCATAAGGAATGATTTTTTGCAAAAAGAAATTGTACAGCGTATTCATAGCATTTTTTTGCCACGAAAATAATAGAAAAAAGTCGATTTATTGTCCTAAAACGTCCCTATTGTTTTATTTTCCGAAAAATAGGACAATTTTATGACGATTTTTTATAGGTTGGATGCAAAAAATAACCTACTTTCGCAACGCAAATGATTAAACCAAAAGAAGAATGAATTATTTTGTAAAAAACTTGCCGTTTGTTGTGTTGCTTGTGCTGTTTGGTTGCCATAAAAATGCGAATCAAACCGAGCCGTTGCATTGTGTCGAAGTGATTAAACCACAAATGGTTGCCAATCAAGCCAAATTGACCTACTCGGGCAAAGTGAAAGAAAATAAGCAAATCAATGTTGCTTTTAAGGTGGGTGGTCCGATAGATAAAATCCACGCACAAGTGGGAGACCGCGTCCGCAAAGGGCAACTGCTTGCCGAAATTGAATCGTCTGATTATCAACTGGGGGTGATGAACTATGAAGCCCAATACGAGCAGTTGAAAAACGAGGTGGAACGCCTTACGGTGCTGTACGAGAAGAAGTCGGTTTCGCAAAATGACTACGAA
>JBGUYG010000072.1:0-21794 GCA_045118535.1 Paludibacteraceae bacterium | reverse complement strand
GGCGTGCAGATTAAGGATTATGGTGGTATTGGTGGACTTAAAACGGTGGATGTGCGGTCAATGGGAACGCATCATTTGGGTGTTTTTTATGACGGAATAGAAATCGGGAATGCCCAAAACGGAACGGTGGATTTGGGTAAGTTTTCGATGGAAAATATAGACGAATTGGCACTTTTCAACGGTCAAAAAACGGAGATTTTTCAACCCGCAAAAGATTATGGTTCGGCTGGCACGCTGTACATCAAAACCCGTCGTCCACGCTTTTCCCCAAACAAACGATACAATATAAATATGACGATGAAAGGTGGTAGTTTTGGGCTGATAAATCCGTCTATTTTGTACGAACAAAAAATAAACGATCATATACATATCTCTGCCAATGCAGAATATACGAAGGCACACGGGCGTTACCCTTTTCGTTATAGAAAAGTTTTACCCAACGGCGACGTTGCATGGGACACAACCGCCATCCGCAACAATGGCGATGTGCAAGCGTGGCGAGCAGAAATAGGGCTATTTGGGTATTTGTCTGACAGTAAATGGCATATTAAAGGGTATTTCTATGATAGCGAAAAAGGTATTCCCGGTGCAATCGTAAATAATGTGTGGAAAAATTCGCAGCGGCAATGGGACAGAAACGCTTTCGTGCAAACCAACTTCACTAAAACGTTCCTCACGGGTTACGATTTTCAAGTGAATGCGAAGTATTCCAACGACAAAATGCGTTACCTCAATCCCGACACAACACTTATGTATATTGACAACACGTTCACGCAGCAGGAGGTGTATCTGAGTGTAGCGAATCGTGTGAGTATTGTGGGCGAAAATGCCATCAGTAAGGCTTTGCGTGAGGCGGTTATCAACTGGGACTTGGCACTTTCGGCTGATTGGCAATGGAACTATTTAGAGGGGAATTTGGCGAACTTTGTTTTCCCAAAACGAAATACGGCGTTGGTCGCTTTGGCAACCCAAATAGAATGGAAAAACCTCAAAGCACAAGCCTCGCTGTTGAGTACGTTTGTGGACGACAAAGTAAAATATCGCACGGCAAGCAAACAAAAGCCGCAATTTACGCCAGCGGCATTCTTGACTTATCAACCCATTTTGCACGAAGAATGGTATTTGCGTGGCTTCTACAAACGGATTTTCCGTATGCCAACCTTCAACGATTTGTACTACACAGATGTCGGCAACATCGCCCTTTTGCCCGAATACACCACGCAATACGACGGTGGGATGCAATACGATAAGCGTTGGGAACGAGGATTTGTGCGGACGGTTGGAGGCAAAATTGACGGCTATTTTAATAAAGTAAAAAATAAAATCGTGGCTATTCCGAAAGGGAACGGGCAGTACCGTTGGCAAATGATGAATTTGGGAACTGTACACATACGCGGTCTTGATGTCAATGGTTCTGCTACGTTCTATTTTGGACGGGACGTTTTCTTCAACGCTTCCCTCGCCTACACCTACCAAAAAGCCCAAGACTTCACCGACCCCACGGAGATAACCTACAAAGGTCAAATCGCCTACATTCCTTGGCATAGCGGGTCGGTTACGGCTAACTTGCAGTGGCGTGGGTTAGGTATCAATTATGCGTTTGTGTACGTGGGGGAACGGTACCACAACTCGGCAAACATACCTGCCAACTACGAGCAACCTTGGTACACCCACGATATGAGTATTTCGTATGAATTGGCACTAAAAGGCAACAAACGCCTGCATTTTGGAGCCGAAATTAATAATATGCTCAACCAACAATATGACGTTATACTCAATTATCCAATGCCTGGCATCAACGGTAAAGGAATTATAAAAGTGATATTATGAAAGAGAAAATTATATTCGTTTTGTTTGTTGTTTTGCTCGCTTCGTGTCGCGATGAAACCATGATTTTTACGCCCGAAGAAGAGCTACACGGCACGAAACAATTTACCGATATTGCGGGATTTTACTTGCTCAACGAGGGTAATATGGGCTCCAACAAATCTACCCTTGATTATTACGACTACACCACCGCAACCTACCGTCGCAACATCTTTGCCGAAGCTAACCCAACCGTGCCCAAGGAGTTGGGTGATGTGGGCAACGACATACAGATTTATGGTTCGCGACTATACGCCGTAATCAATTGTTCCAACAAAATTGAGGTGATGGACGCTAAAACCTGCAAAAAAATCGGGCAGGTGGACATTCCAAATTGCCGATACATCCGCTTCCATAAGCAATATGCTTACGTTACTTCGTATGCGGGTCCCGTAGAAATCAATCCAAATTACGAACAAATTGGCTATGTTGCCAAGTTTGATACTGCCACGTTGAAAATTGTGGATAGATGTCTTGTGGGCTACCAACCCGACGAGTTGGCGATAGCAAATGGCAAAATTTATGTGGCTAATTCGGGTGGGTACCGCGTGCCGAACTACGAAAATACGGTCAGCGTGATTGATTTGAACACGTTTACCGAACAAAAACGCATTGAAGTTGCCATCAATTTGCACCGAGTACGGTTGGACAACCGAGGGCAGTTGTGGGTGTCTTCACGAGGCGATTATTACGATGTCCCGTCCAAGCTTTATTGCATCAATACCAATACGGACGAAGTGGTAGATTCCGTTAAGATTGCCGTTTCGAATATGGATATTGTGGGCGATTCGTTGTATGTGTGTGCTACCGAATGGAGCTATGTGGCGATGCAAGACGCTATAAGTTACGGGATAGTCAATACCCAAACGCATGAAATCGTCAGCAACTGTTTTATTACCGATGGAACCGAACAAAACATCAAAGTGCCGTATGGCATCAAGGTGAACCCGTTGACCCGCGAGATTTACGTAACCGATGCCAAAACGTATGTTACGCCGGGCACGCTCTACTGCTTTTCGCCCGAAGGAAAAAAACTGTGGGATGTACGAACAGGCGACATTCCTGCACACATTGTATTTTTTGGAAAATGATAAAAATATGAAATATCTTGTTTTAATTTTACATCTTTTGTTGGCGACGTGTTTATTGGCACAATCGCCGTATATCTCGCGTGTTTGGGAGTATAATCCCGCACCTGGACAGTTTGTGAATGAATTACCCGAGTACGAAGAGGGCGACGATGCCGCTGCGATGTGTCTCAAAGCCGAAGAAGCCATTGCAAATAATAATCGCGGCATGATAACGCTCGGTGGTTGGGGTGGATATGTCGTTTTTGGCTTTGACCATTTGGTGGTTAATAGACCCGATGCGAAGGATTTCCTCGTTTTAGGCAACGCTTTTTATTCGGACCTAAATTACGAAAAAGAAGGTCGAAAAGGGGGGTCGTGTGAGCCGGGTATCGTGATGGTGAGTTATGATGCCAATGGAAACGGTATTCCTGACGACGAATGGTACGAAATTGCTGGGTCAGAGTACAACAACCCGCAGACGATTCACGGCTACGAAGTAACCTATTCGCGTCCTGCACAAGACCATGAGGCAACGCCTTCAAAAGTTACAAAGGCTCTAACCGACACCACCTATATCCCTTGGGAAGACAACCAAGGCAATAAGGATTATGTCTACAAAAATCAGTATCACCATCAGGATTATTATCCGCTATGGATAGCCGAAAATAGCATCACGTTCAATGGCACACGCCTCCCCGACAACTATACCGATGAGTCGGGCAATGGAACGTATTATGTGCTTTATTCCTATCCCTACGGGTATGTGGACAACCACCCTAACAATAAAGAAGAGGCTAAAATTGATATTGATTGGGCGGTGAAAGCCGATGGAACGCCTGCCAGTCTGCCCGGAATCCATTTCGTGAAGGTATATACGGGTGTAAATCAGCAGTGTGGTTGGTTGGGCGAAACGTCCACCGAGATTATGGGAGCGGAAGACCTGAACCTCGGCTTTAATACTGCCGTAGAAAATATAAACTATCAGCCCATCCAACCTGTCAAACGCCTCATTAATGGGCAGTTGTACATTTTTTATGGGCAAAAAAAATATACGATAACTGGAATGATTATTAATAATTAAATACTTATATCATGAAAAAATTTACCTTGCTTTTTGCATTGCTGATTAGTGCAATGTGTATGGCACAAGATTATGAACTGCGTGTCCTCACTTTTGAAGACAAAGACGTGAAAGAGGGCTGGTCGTCTGTTGTGGAAAAAGCATCCAAATGGTCGGATGTAATCGACCCCGTACAACAGATGGGCGAAATGCTTTATGGCGAAAACAATGGTGGTGGAAGCGAACAAATCTACTCGTGGTACGATGGTGGCAATACCTTTTTGTTTTCGGAGTTGCTGGATGCGTGGGGAACGTATGCGTTCTACAGTGGAGGCGAAGCAGTTAGCCATTATTGTAGTAAAAACTACGAAGATTATGGAAATTATATGTATCAACTCACCGTTTATCGTCCGAATGGAAGCAATGAAATAAGTACTTCGGGAGGCGGACACAATGGCTCAAATAATTTCTGTATTCATTTTGGATATATTGACGATACGGGCTATGGCGTTGCCGAAGTGCCTTCTGTCAAGTTCAACGATGGCGTGGCTCGCGTGATTGACCATGTGTATGTGTGCCTTACCACTTATCTGTATAATGTATTACTAAACGGAAATAGTCTAAGCGGTGCTATGGGCGATGATGGTAAATTTTATGTTGAAGCACGCGGTTTTGCTAAGGCAGATGACGAACAACCCACCAAAAAGGTGAGTATGTGCGTAGCCGACAAAAACGGCATTATAACAGACTGGACGAAATGGGATTTGAGCGGATTAGGTGCAATAGAAAAATTAGAGTTCAATATGTATGGCGAAGGCACAGGAATGGACAACAACTATGGTTTGAGTCAGCCCGCTTATTTTGCATGGGATGATATGGCGGTGCGTTTTCCAAAACCAGCAAAGACCACGGAAGCAACCGTCACGATGAACAATGTTAGCAAAACGATGACTTTGGTGAACAAAGCGACTGGCACATCGGTGGATGTCGGCACACCCACGTCCAACAAGTATACTTTTACGGTTGAAGAAGGCACATACGTGCTAACGGGCTACGATACAGACGGCTCAACGGTCAATGGTACAATGGAACTCAATATCTCCGAGAATAACAATAATTTCACCATTTTCACCGTTACGGCTTACGCAACCAATTCGGGCTGGGTGTATGGCACAGATTATACGATTGAACATTCGGTTATCACGCGTGAAGGCGAACAGTTGGTAACAACGCTTGGAGATTCTAAAACCGCTGGTCGCAAGACGTTCCTTGTACTCAACGGAAACACGTATTTCTGCGACTTTGTTCCGACAGCAGCTCATGCAGGGTATGCTACCTTATACAGAACAGGTACGGTAACTGCTAATGTAACGGCTGCGGGTGCTATTCCAGAGGTAACAACGGTTACTATTTCGGCTCCTGCTGGGGCTACCGTCTTTGTAGGACGCAAAACGGCACACTTCGTTTCGTTCATCGAGGAGGTTCCCACCAAAGTAGAAAACAACACCTACACGTACAGCCTTGCCAAAGGTTTGGAATACAACTATCGCGTTTCCAAAGCGGGCGAACTGACCAACGGCGGTTTATTCACGGCTGACAATACAAAAATAACCTGTACCAATGCTGATTTTACGGCAAAAAGTCCGAAATGGATTGACCGTGACGTAAAATCCAATGGTGGATACAACGTGGCAGATATTTTCTTGAATATCAACGCCCAAGAGCATCTTAAACTCAGCAAAGGTGCGACCTATGACCTGCTTACCTTGCGTAACTGGGAGGTGATAAACACCGTAACTGCCAACTATTTTCTTGAACCCGACTACCATTTTACGATTACTGACCTCAATGGAAATGAAAGTAATGCAGTGGTTACGATTGATGCGGACGGTACCCTACACGCTGTGAATAATGGTACGGCTATCGTTACGGTTACCTATGACGCTATTTGCCTCAAAGGTATGGTCGGAGGTGAGTATTGGTCGGCTATCTGGCCCGAAAATACGGGTGTCTTTGTGGTTACCGTGGGTGATGCTGAAAGCGGGATTGACTTAGGTATGACTATCAACGAGACGAATGAAAATTTAATAGTAAGTGGACTAAAGTGCAAAATGGTAGGGGCAGCTTACGATGCCGACTTCGATGTGCTTTATTTCCCCGACACTGAAACGTATTACCCCTACACCTTCAAACCGACAAACGTCAAAAGCGTGAAGGTGGCATACCCTACCATCGGCACGAATGCGGCTACCTACTCGGGCTTTGGCACACAAGGCGTTTCGTACAATAGCGAGACGGGCGAATATACCGTGCAAGTGAAGTTAGGTCGGCAAATTGTTCAGTTGACCAACGAAGCAGGCGTGAGCGAATATCAAGTGCTCGTGGGCAAACCCGTCCATATTGAAGCAACGGCTGAGGGACGTACCCAAACGGGTACATTCCGTCCGGGTGACAAGGTAAATGTGCAACTTTCTGGCCTCTACCACCCCGCCAACAAACTAGCAGGTATTCATAATTTCAACGCAACAACGATTTACCAACGCAATGGTGCAGAGTTGAAAAGTGCATCCAACCAATATACTTTTTGCAGTACCCCTGCTGCACAAGCGGTTTCGTTTACAATTCCAGAAGATTATGACATTAGCAAAGGTGCAGATACTCTGAAAGCTGGTATTATCAAGGTAGGTGGTTTTGGCGACCCGATTGGCAATCACCGCAATACTTCCAAACAATTTGGTCGTGGTGCCAACTTCACGGCTATCAGCCAACAAGCTATCTTCGGTGCTTTGCCTCAAATTATTCTGCCTTTGGAGGCACTTCCTGCGGATAAAACCTTGAGTTTTAATACCAACGTAACCGATTGCACCATCACAGTCAAAGATTATAAAGGTAATGTCCTCACAGCAAACGAAGAGGGCGTTTATACCGTCAACAGCTATGATTACACCTATCTCGTGGAGAAGAAAGGCTATAAATCGTTGGCAGGACAGGTTCAGGTGACTGATGCAAGCCCCGCAAACATTGTAGAAAATATAACGCTGGAGGCTATCGCCGATGATGATACAGGTTGGGACGGTCTCACCACTTCCTACGAACCCGACCAAGAAAGTGACTGGTATATTATCAAATCGGGTTACCATTTAGCGTGGTTTGCTGCAAAAGTGAATGGAGGTACTTTGACTATCAAAGGTAAACTTGCCAACGACATCTCGCTCGACGACTACAATTGGACACCGATTGGTGGTTCTACTGCGGCAAAAGGATTCAAAGGAAAATTTGATGGACAAAACAATAACATCAACGATTTGTACATCAACGCTACAACTACTTATCAAGCACTTTTCGGTTACGTACAAAATGGCGAAATTACCAACCTTACCGTTGCTGGTGAAGTGACTTCAACGGGTAACTATGCCGCAGGTATAGCTGCTTATTTCAACGCTTCCAATATGACCAACTGTCGCAACCTTGTTGCCGTGAATGGTAAACAGTATGTGGGTGGTTTGACTTCCTACGCGAGTGCAGCCAAAATAACGTCATGTAGCAATGCAGCTAAAATTGTAGCAAGTGGCACCTATGCCTCAGGTATTACCTCATACGCTGCAGGTGCAACCGAAATAACGCTTTGTAGCAATGAAGCAGATATTGCAGCAAGTACTACTTATGCGGCTGGTATTACCGCTTATATTGCTGCCGCTACGGGTAAAATTATCAACTGCTACAACACGGGTACTATTTCGGGTACGAACTACGTTGCAGGTATCGCTGCGAATGTGAGCAATGCTTCTGCTACGCTCAATAACGTTTATAATATCGGCGAAATCAAAGGTACAGGAGCAAATGTCGGTGCTATCCGCGGACACAAAACCAATGGTAGTTACGACAAGATTTATGCTTCTAAAGCCTATGCTATGGACGGAGAGGCTACCGTTAAAACGACTATTCTTGATATGCAATCCTTCGAAAATGGCGAGGTAGCCTATTTGCTTGGCGAACCCTTTGGACAAACTATCGGCAAAGATGCTTATCCCGTGCTTAATGGTGCTACGGTCTATCGCCACGAAATAAACGGTTCTGTAATCTACTCCAACAGCGAAGAACTGCCATCCGAAAACGCCGTTGCAACCTTTGAAAACGAAGAAGGCGGTATCCAACTTTCTGCAACAGAACCCAACTGGCTGAGTGCTACGCCAGACAATCCAGGTAAAAACACTTGGACCTCAGGCGATTACATTTTCTATACCTACATGGACAATGGTTATGGCACGCCTTATTACTACGGTTTCTACGCTTCCAACGAGACTGAAAATACCTCTACAGGTTGGACGGAGCCTTATCGTTCGGCAAAAGGTGGTGCATTCGAAGGCGACAACTTTGCAATTTGGACAAACGATTACTACGGCAGCAATAGTATTGTCAGCAAAAATCCTTTGCCTGCAACGGGCTTCTATGTAACCAACAACGCCTACACGGCTTACGTGATGGCACACGGCGGTAACGGGGCTAAACCGTTTGCACAAGGCGATTATCTCAATCTCGTTTGCTTAGGAAAATTGGCAGGCGTTGAGACGGGAAAAGTTACCGTAAAATTAGCCGAAAACACCAACTACATCAAGGAATGGACCTATGTTGACCTCAGTGAGCTTGGGCAGGTAAACGAAGTGGTCTTCTCAATGGAAGGCTCGGATAGTGGCGAATATGGCTTGAATACACCTGCTTACTTCTGCTTGGATAACTTTGGTGCCACCAAACCAGAGAATTACGAAGCACCCGCGATGAGTTCGCTTGCGGAAATTCCAAGTGCAGTAGAAAATGTACAATTTACGGCTCCGAATGCTGCTCGCAAAGTCCTTATCAATGGGCATATCTTCATCATTCGTGGCAATGAAATGTACACCATCGAAGGACGAAAAGTGCAGTAAAATAAACGCTAAAAGATTGTTTTATAAAATATTATCACTAATTTTGCGTTTGGATATTGAAAATACATGATGTTTAATTAAAATTATAAAAAGATGAAAAAGTATTTATTTTATTGTTTGGTAGCTTTAATCGCTATTGGTTGTGATGACAAAAAAGATTCCGAACTATCGGTAACCGAATCGGGCGTTGCAACCTTTGAAAACGAAACGGGTGGCATCCAACTGAACTCAGTAACACATAATTGGTTGAGTGCTACGCCCAATAATCCTGGCAAAAACGAATGGAAATCGAGCGATTACACCTTCTATACGTATATGGACAATGGTTATGGAACACCTTATTACTACGGTTTCTATGCTTCCAACGAGACGGAAAAACACTTCTACGGGTTGGACGGAACCTTATCGCAGTGCAAAAGGTGGTGCGTTTGAAGGCGAAAACTTCGCTATTTGGACAAACGATTACTATGGTAGCAATAGCATTTTCAGCAAAAATCCGTTGCCCGCAACTGGTTTCTACGTAACCAACAATGCGTACACGGCTTACGTGATGGCACATGGTGGTGGCGGTGCTAAACCGTTTGCACAAAGCGACAATCTCTTCTTGCATTGTGTGGGCAAATTGGCAGGTGTTGAAGTGGGTACGGTCGTTGTTGAGTTGGCGAAAGATTCGAAATACATCAAGGATTGGACGTATGTTGACCTCAGTTCGCTTGGTCAGGTAAACGAAGTGATGTTCTATATGAGTGGCTCGGATTCTGGCGAATATGGCTTGAATACACCTGCTTACTTCTGCTTGGATAACTTTGGTACCACCAAACCAGAAAATTATCAAGCACCTGCGATGAGTTCGCTTGCGGAAATTCCAAGTGCAATAGAAAATGTACAATTTACGGCTCCAAATGCTGCTCGTAAAGTCCTCATCAATGGTCATATATTCATCATTCGTGGCAATGAAATGTACACCATAGACGGACAAAGAGTGAAGTAAAGCAACACTTTCTCATAAACTCAGTCGGAAGAATGAAGCAACAGTTTGATTCTTCCGATTGTTTTTTAAAGGCTTTTAATAACTCTTTAGCAAAAATTTGTTTTTTTATAACATACCTTTAACTTTTTTCGTACATTTTTACTACTTTTGCACAACAATTTGATTAAAATTTTAAAAATATGAAAAAGTATTTCTTATTTTATTGTTTGTTAGCGTTAATCGCTATTGGTTGTGATGACAAAAATAATTCTGAACTATCGGTAACCGAACCTGGCGTTGCAACCTTTGAAAACGAAGATGGAGGCATCCAACTTAACTCGGAAAAAACTTATTGGCTGAGTGCTACGCCCGACAAAGCAGGAGCAAACGATTGGAAATCGGGCGACTACACGTTCTATACCTACACGGATATTTCTGAATGGGGAACTTATTACTATGGTTTCTATGCTTCCAATGAGACAGAAAACACCTCTACAGGTTGGACGGAGCCTTATCGTTCGGCAAAAGGTGGTGCATTTGAGGGTGAAAACTTTGCTATTTGGACAAACGACTACTACGGCACTAATAGTATTGTCAGCAAAAATCCTTTGCCTGCAACGGGCTTCTACGTAACCAACAATGCCTACACAGCTTACGTAATGGCACACGGTGGTAATGGGGCTAAACCATTTGCACAAGGCGATTATCTCAATCTCGTTTGCGTAGGAAAATTGGCAGGCGTTGAGACGGGAAAAGTTACCGTCAAATTAGCCGAAAATACCAACTATATCAAGGAATGGACGTATGTTGACCTCAGTGAACTTGGACAAATAGACGAAGTCGTATTCTCCATGGAAGGTTCGGATAGTGGCGAATGGGGCTTGAATACGCCTAAGTATTTCTGTTTGGATAACTTCGGTGCCTCTAAGCCCAAGAATTACCAAGCCCCCGCGATGAGTTCGCTTACAGAGGTTGCAGACGCAAATCAAGGTGCACAACCCGCTCCAACCCTTCGTAAAGTGGTACGCAATGGTCAAACCTTCATCATTCGTGGTAATGCAGTCTATACCCTTGATGGACAAAGAGTGATGTAAAACAACACTTTCTCATAAACTCAGTCGGAAGAATGAACAATAGTTTGATTCTTCCGATTGTTTTTTTAAAGGCTTTTAAATGGCTTTTAAATCGTTTTTTAGTCAAAAATAGGTAGGTCTAAATTTTTCTCAAACATATCTTTTTTTTATATATTTTTACTACCTTCGTATTCGGTTTTGAACAATAATGCTATGAACTATAAAGAATATATTGCCTACCTTCCCGTTATTAGTTTGCTGATGTATCTTGCCTCTTTGCCGTTCTTTTTTGGAGCGTTTCAACGGATTTGCTTATATATCCTTCCTTTTTGTTATGTTTTAGATTATATCATCAATCAACGTTGGAAAGGCTGGAAATGGTCAAAAGATAAGTGGCTGTACATCGTTTTTATTGCTCTTTTTCTGCTTTTACCGCTTCGCCAACTCTTTGATAGCACGCCTCCCACCAGTTATTATAGGGCTCAAATCGACCATTATAGTATGTTTTTGGCGTTGGGCATTGTGGGTTTACTTGGCTTTTCGGACAAACTCAAACTGGAATATGTGGGTTATACAATGCTTTTAACGTCTCTGGTGGTCATTGGCTTTAATATCTACCTTTATAAGCAAGCGGGCAATTTTTTCCCATTTGACATAAGACGTTTTAATTGGGTTAGACATCACCACATCAATTATCACATGACAATAAACCTGTATATCAATACGGCTTTACTCATCGGATTTTATATCCTCAATCATGTCAAACTGCACAAAATAATCAAAATCTTCATCGGCATCCTGATGGCATTTATTTGGGGATATGTCCTACTTTCGGATGGGCGTGTCGGTTCAATGAGTTCTATTCTAATCGTCTTTTCTG
Organism: Paludibacteraceae bacterium; assembly: GCA_045118535.1. GTDB lineage: Bacteria > Bacteroidota > Bacteroidia > Bacteroidales > Paludibacteraceae > Colicola. The sequence goes on along the minus strand of JBGUYG010000072.1, from coordinate 9,953 downwards.
CCCTACTTTATACGCTTTGGATTAAAAATAGCAACAAAACAGTCAACATAATCATATCTTGTTTGCTTGTAACATGTGCCCTTGTAGGTGGCGTTACTTTCAAAAATAGCAAGCATAGAATGCAGACAAATGTTGTTAAAAACGACCCACGTTTTCCGCTATGGAATTATGCGTGGAGAAAAATAAAAGAACATCCTTGGGTTGGACTTGGAACATCTTCGTTGGATAAAGAATATGTCGAAAAAATGTACGAAGACGAAGAGGCTTACAAGGGTTATATCGTGCCCGTTATTCTAAATAATCCCATACTAAAAGCCGAAGAAAAAACAGTTAACAATCATCACACTCATAACACTTTTCTGCAACTTTGGCTACAAGTGGGCATTGCAGGCGTAATTGTGTTGCTGCTTCTTTTTGTTATAACAGCCACCACAGCAATACCCGACAAACGCTACTATGTATGGATGTTACTTTTGATAGTATTGCTACAACTGAACGCAGAAATTCTCCATGTAATCTTGCGTCCCGAATTAGTCGCAACACTGCTATTCTGTTTTCAGCAAACTTGCTCCGTACCGAATAAAACAAAAGCGACTTAATTTGTCGCCTTTGTTAAATAGTAACTTTCAAAACCACAGCTTTTCCTATATAAAAACATACTTTTCAAGTCGGTTAAACACTTCTATCAGTTTATCATGTGGCATTGCAAGGTTCAAACGAATGCCATTCGGCACATGAAAAGCACTTCCATCTCGCCAAATAACACCCACTTTAACACCATCTTCCAACACTTGCTCAATCGTTTTTCCGTGTTTATGACACCATTCTGCACAATCAATCAACAAAATATAAGTGCCTTCGGGACGATATGCTTCCACACCTGTAAAATGTTTTTCTATGAAATTGCAGGCGTAAGTTATATTATCTTCCAAAACTGACTTCAATTCTGCCATCCATTGCTGTCCTTCCGTGCTATATGCTCCGATAAGTGCGTGCATAAAGAGAACATTCATTTCATTGTAGTGCGAAAGGGCTTCGTAATGACGAATACGCTGTCGCAATTCAGCATCATATATCACATGATAACTTCCAACTAATCCCGCCAAATTAAAAGTTTTAGATGGAGAATAAAAGGCAACCGTCCGTTTTCGTGCATAATTTGAGATACTTTGTAGCGAAATATGCTTATGTCCAAATAATGTCAAGTCAGACCAAATTTCGTCCGCTATAATGTACATATTATTTCGCTCAAAAATTTCCATTGCACGCTCCAACTCCCATCGTTCCCAAACGCGTCCAGACGGATTATGTGGAGAGCAGAATAAAACGACGCGAATATGATACTCCTTGATTTTGTTCTCCATATCCTCATAATCCATACGCCAAACACCTTGTGCATCTTTTTTGAGTGGACTCAAAATGGTATTATATTCGTTTCGCGTTAATTGCGTAGTAAAACCTGTGTAAGTAGGCGAATGCGTCAAAACTGTTCCGCCTTCTTCACACAACACATGCAAAGCACTTGTCAAACCGCCGAGCACACCGTTTTCGTAGCCAATGCATTCTCGCGTCAAATCTGTGATACCATGCACTTCATGTTGCCATTTAATAATCGTGTTATAGAAGTCATCCGAAGGTACATAATACCCATATATTGGGTGTTGAATACGCCGTTCCAATGCTCGTGTAACCGAAGGGGCAGTCGGGAAATTCATATCGGCAATCCACATTGGGATTTTGTCAAATTCTGGTTTTGTTTCGCCTTTTGGAAGCGTCCAAAAATCATTCGGATTCATATCCACAGCAATAGAATCCATCCCTCTACGGTCGGGCATGGTTGTAAAATCAAACTTCATAAAATCGTGTCTTGGATAACCTTTGCGATTTGTTCTGCTAAGTTTTTTTGTTCGTCAGCTGATAGATTGAGGCGAGGATTCGAAAATAACAAATCGCCCTCTTTGTTCATCGGAACCAAATGCATATGCACATGTGGCACTTCCAAGCCAATCACAGCCACGCCAATACGTTTGCATGGAACGACTTTTTCGATTGCTTTGGCGATTTTTTTAGCATAAACCATCATCTCTGCCAACAAATCATCGTCCAAATCAAAAATATAGTTTGCTTCGGGTTCGGGTAACTTCGGAACAACCAACGTATGCCCTTTTGCAAGTGGACTAACGTCTAAAAAAGCACAAAATTTATCATTTTCGGCTACTTTGAAAGCAGGAATTTCGCCCTTAATTATCTTTGTAAAAATGGTTGCCATAACTATGTTGTTTTAAATAAAAATCTCCAAAATTTTCAACTCCAAAATGCCCGCAGGAATAGTAATTGAAGCCGTATCGCCCACTTTTTTGCCCAACAAACCTTGTGCAATAGGCGTTGTGATGGCGATTTTGCCTTCTTCGCGATTGGCTTCGCTTTCTGCCACCAACTGATACACTTTTTCTGCCTTCGTCTGCATATTTAGTACACGCACTTTGACCAAAATCTGCACGGTAGAAGTGTCAATATCTTTTTCGCTCAACACTTGTGAATCCGCAATTTTAGCCCTCAGTTGTGCGATTCGCCTTTCGAGGTGTCCTTGTTCCTCTTTGGCTGCACTATATTCGGCATTTTCACTCAAATCGCCTTTCTCGCGTGCCTCTGCAATCGCTGCAATGACGCGTGGACGTTCAACCGTTTCTAACTGCTGTAACTCACTTTTCAATTTTTCAAGCCCTTCGGCTGTAATGTAATTCGTTGCCATTTCTTTTGCTTTTTCTGGTTATTTATACTTGCTGTTTAGGATTTCTGTCAAAATAACAGCACGCCGTATTTCTTCCATATCAGAAATATCCAATATATTTTTCTCTTTTTTTTCTTCTTTATTCTGTTTCATACCACTGTTTTTTTACATTAAGTTAAAAACAGGAAACTTCACAGCCTCCTGCTTTTATCAAAAACCTAAACCTTAACTATAAAATTTTCGCTACGAAGATATGTTTTTTTTCTTAAAAACAAATATCATTTTCATATTTTTATTTAAATTACTGTAAATCAGCATTTAAAATTTTTCTATGGATAAAATTAGTTTATTAAAAATTCCAGCAACGAATAAAATCTAATTTTTTTTAAGTGAAAAAAATGTATTTTCGCACCAAAATCACAACTAATAAGAGAACAGTTGTGGTAATAAGAATTTGAAACTTAAAATAGATAAATTTAAAAGATGTGAAAAAGAATAATTGCTTTCTCGTGGCTTAAAACGAGAGACATAGTATAAACAAAAAAAGCGTTTGTACTCCTTCATCAGAAAATCGCCAATTTTCAACGCAAGAAGGACAATCCGAACGCCATCAATATCTATCTGTTAGTGTACAGGTGGGTTTGAGTGGGTGATTGTATAATCTTGCGTGGGTGTTTGGCGATACCTCTGATGATAGTACATTCTCCCACGCTTTTTTAATGTATGTTTAATGGTTGAGGGAGACAACTATTAAAATAGTGAATAAAATGAAAATTAGAAATTTATTATTTTGTGCAGTAGTCGTACTTTCTTTGAATAGCTGTGCACTTGTTGGTACATTGTTGGGTATGAGCGATGGAGCTGAAATGAAAGGTAGTATATACACTGGTTATACAGAGCCAGTAACTGCAACGTCAAACAGCGTAGGATATAGAGTTGGAACGGCTAAATGCGTTAGTGTTTTTGGTCTCTTTGCAGGTGGTGATGGAGGTGTAAGTGCAGCAGCAAGGAATGGTAACATTACAAAAATTAGTCACGTTGATCGCAAAACAGTAAGTGTACTTGGTTTATTTACTACTTGTACATACTACGTTTACGGAGAATAGTAATTATGGCAGAGGATATTCGTTCGTATCCTCTTATTTTTTATCAATATGAAAAGATGTTTAATATTACTTGCTTTCATCGCAAGTTGCTTTACTATATATGCTGAAAAGTTAACAAACAGATATATTTCACGTGTTGTATCAGATGGAATGCTCTATTTTATAGGACCTTTTGAATTGCCAAATCAACAAAAAGAGCAAGCTATAGAAGTGGATATTACTTACGTTACCAAGCGCGACTCACTTACTCTTAATATGAGTATTTATACTTCCGTTATCCTTCAAACAGATTCTATCAAGTTTGTTAGCAATACGCCCCATACGATAACTGATTTTGCACTATTTTTCATAGACAAGAAAGGTAAAAAATTTATTCATCGTTATAGTTGTAAGTTGCCATATAGTTATTGGGAAGAATTATATACGGCACACAATCCTTTTATGCTAGAAGTGTATGCCAATAATGGACAAATTTTACAATATGCTTATAGTGCTAAAAATTGGTCAAAAGAACGTACTTGGATGCAACAAATTATGCAAATAATTAAATATAACTAAGACGTTGTATCTGTTGTTTTATCTTAGTTTTTATGAAAACTTGTTAGTAAAATAATACTTCTTAACTATGCATCAAAACTATTTTTACCCAAATGCTCTGCATTTTCAACTCACTACGCCCGATGAATTGTACGATTTGTATATTACCGTTTTGAAACAATCGGATACTACAATAACAATTGAGTTATGGTGTCCGCAAACAGAACTTTTCAACACTGAAATATCTATCAATATAGAGAAGGATGTTATCTCTACTATAAATTCTTTCATCCATTCACACATAGAGTCTGTTGGCATTGAATGTAGAATAGAATAAAGTATTAGTTATTTAACTTTAAAACATCATTTATTTCTTCATACAAAAACCCTCGTTGCAAACAGAAGCGGGTTATTTGGGCTTTGATTTCAAAGTCGCTACCCGTGCATTGAGCCCGTTTTTTGGCTATTAAATCGCTTAAAACCTGGTTGTATTGGGTCGCATCAAAGGATTGCAAAGCGGCGTTTATTTCTTTTTCGGGCAGTTGCTTTTGTCGTAACATCAACTGAATTTTCTTCTTCCCCCACCCTTGATACAGCACTTTATCGTGCATATACGCCTCGCAATAGCGTTTGTCGTTGATATAATTTTCTTCCCGCAAATAGTCCACAATCAAGTCTATCGCTTCGGCTTTGGCTTCGTATTTCTGCAATTTTTCCCGCACCTCGCTCTCGCAATGTTCGGCTGTGGAGCAGTATTTTGCCATCAAATTAAGCAGTTGTGCCACAGACCATTCTTTCTTTGTCGTATATGTCTTTTTTGATTTGTACATCGGTATAGTTATTTTTTGTGAGCATTTCGGCAACATCGGTTGCGTAACGTTCATTGGTTTCAAAGTAAAGGTGTTTCCCTAAACGCATTTGGGCAATGTGCGAATAAAACAGCAAAGGCGTTTCATCAGGCACAAAAAGGGCTTGTGCAGGTTCGTATTGCAGCACATTCGCGGACATAGCGGATTTTTCGCGGTTGCAAATATACGGAGGGTTACTAACCACCACATCAAACGGTCCCAACTGCATTATATCGTCCGAAAAAACGTTTGCATAAGCGAATTTCACGTCCACATGGTTGTGTTGTGCGTTTTGGGTTGCGACCTCGATTGCTTCGTGCGAAATATCCACTCCCAGCACCGTCCAACTCGGGCGTTTATGCTTTAATGCAATTGCGATACAACCGCTTCCCGTGCCAATATCCAGCACTTTGATGGGCGTTTGATTATGGTTGTGCAAAATCCAATCCACCAACTCACCCGTCTCGGGACGCGGAATAAGCGTGGCTGGCGTAAGGAAAAAATCCAAACCATGCCACTGCGTATGCCCAAAAATATACTGAATAGGCTCGTTTTGTAGCAATCGACCGATGACCGTCTCCAAGCGTTCGTTTGTAGTTTCATCTAACTGCCAACGGCTCGCCTCCAACGCCGAAACGCCAAACAGTTCCTCCAAAATCCACTGCGTCAAAGGCTTTGCTTCCTCACGATAAATCGGCTCCAATCGGGCTTTTATGTTGGCAAAAGTGTACATCAAAGCAGGTGTTTTTCTTTCGCTAATTGCATCAAATAGGCTTTGGCTTGGTCGTGTTCGTTGGGGATAATGCCGTCTAAAATAGCGTCTTTGATAGCCGTTTTCAGTTCGCCAACCACTGGGCTCGGGGGCAACTGCAACAAATCCATAATTTCTTGACCATCAACGGGCGGTTGGAAATTGCGTATGCGGTCGCGTTCCTCCAATTCCACCATTTTTTGTTGCACCAAAACGAAATTTTGATGGTATTTTTCCACTTTTTGAGCGTTTTTGGAGGTAATGTCGGCATGACAAAGCATCATCAAATCCTCCACATCATCGCCCGCTTCAAACAGCAATCGTCGCACTGCCGAGTCGGTAACCGTATCTTCCACCAAACTAATCGGTCGCATGTGCAAATCCACCATCTTCTTCACGTAGTCCATTTTTTCGTTCTGTGGCAGTTTCAACTTTTTGAAAATAGATCCCACCATCTTCATTCCGATGTAGTTATGGTTGTGGAAAGTCCACGTTTTCCCGCTCCACTGTTTGGTTTTTGGCTTACCAATATCATGCAAAAGGGCTGCCCAACGCAACCATAAATAACTCTCTTTTTTCTCGCCTTGCTCATCTTGTGCCTTAGCCACGTTGTCCAAAACCTGCATGGTATGCAAAAAGATGTCCTTATGCCCCACATATTCCTTCACTTCAATGCCTTGCAACGCCTTCAATTCGGGCAAAATATAACTCAACAAGCCCACTTTATCCAACAAAACCCACCCAACAGACGGCTTGGGCGACAACATAATTTTGTTCAATTCTTCGGCAATACGTTCTTTGGTGATGATTTCGATTCTGGCTCGGTTGCGTTGAATGGCTTCAAAAGTGCTTTCGTCCAACTCAAACCCCAATTTGCACGCAAACCGCACCCCTCGCATCATCCGCAAAGGGTCATCGCTAAAGGTTATATCCGGGTCACAAGGAGTCCGCAGGATTTTATTTTGCAGGTCAACCAACCCATCAAACGGGTCTAACAACTTGCCATAATGCTCTTGGTTGAGGCATATCGCCAACGCATTCACCGTAAAATCTCGCCTTTTTTGGTCTTCCTCCAACGTGCCATTTTCCACAATCGGGTTGCGTGATTCTTTGCGATAAGATTCTTTGCGAGCCCCAACAAATTCAAGTTCCAAGTCGCCTTTTTTCACTTGTGCCGTGCCGTAGGTCTTAAAAACGCTCAAATGGGCTCCTCGTCCCAATGCTTTCGCCACCGACTCGGCTAAATCGATGCCTGAACCAACCACCACCACATCAATATCCTTGCTTTCACGCCGCAAAAACAGGTCGCGTACCCAACCACCAACCACAAAGCACGGCAGACCTAATTTATCCGCCTGCTCGCCTATCAAACGCATAATGGGCTCATTTATCTTTTCTTCTAAAATCATACTCTTTATTAGATTTTTTGTATCTTCGTTGCGTGCGAAGATATGTTTTATATATTCTATTTGCGTATTCTATGGCTTGTTTTGCCGATAGTGGTTCTATGGGCGTACAAGTCATTGGCGAAGATACAATTTATTTAGGTTTTTTACCAGAAATAAATATCTTTGCTCCGCTCAAATTTAAGAATAAACGGCAAGAACAGTTCTATTGGCGAACGGTGCGAGACGTAAAAAAATGCCTTCCGTATGCCAAACGCATCGCAAAAGACATCCAATATGCCGATGCCGAACTTGCCCAACTCGACCCAAAAGAACGCAAAAAATGGTGGCGAAACTATGAAAAACAACTTTTCCGCACCTACGAAGACGATTTTCGGCACATGACCGCTTCGCAAGGACGAATGCTTATGAAACTATTAGACCGCGAAACGAGCCAAACGTCCTACGAACTGATTGTGATGTATAAAGGGAAGTTTACGGCTAATTTCTGGCAATTGGTGGCTAAAATCTTCAAAAACGACCTCAAAGAAGAATATGACGCCTCCGACAAAGACAAAATCATCGAACGAGTCATCATTTTAGTGGAACAAGGGACGTTGTAATATCTTTGAATCCAACTCGTTCGTTACCGCTGTGTTAGACCACATCCAGAAAAAAGAAGCCTTGAGCAATGAGCTGATAGGAAGGCTGAAGGGGTAAGATGCAAGGAAGGATTGGGCGAGGAGAACAATGTGGCGACTTCCTATTCTCCCATATGTTACTGCAGTACCATCGATGTAATTGAGTTTAAAGGTTTGAATGATAACGGATTTCATCTTCTACTAACCATGTTTCTTCCAATTCTGGCTGAACAACAAGCCGTTTTTAGAAGTTCCAAAAGATAGAGTTGGATTGTCTGAAGTGATAGCATCGATAATCTTCTTTTTGGGTGTCGGATATGGCACAGATGAATGAAAGTGCCATAACATCAAGGGTACGCATACATTTGCATTCTGCCACAATACGTACATGCTCAACCTCAAAGCCTACAAAAACGCTCAACAATCACAAGAATAGTGCATATATTTACAAAATGCAAAAAATACTCAAAAAAGCAAACTAAAAGTTGCATATATCCAAAAAAGTTGTAACTTTGCAACACAAAAATAAGGCGATATGACGTTCGATAAAATTATAGAAGATGGTCGCTTATGGGCGGTGCGTTATAATGGAGAGCACGAAAACGCGCTACAGAAAGTAATGGGACAATGGAAAGACGCTGAATGGTTGGCTGATTTTTTCATGCAGAACTTCGATGACCTTATTACGTACTTTAAAATAACTGATATAGAGGAAGCCATCTATCAAACGATGGAGGATCGTGACGACTTGGCATGTATTATTATGGATATTTCGCCAGATGCCGACCTTGACCGCTTCTTCCGTCCTTTGGACAACAATCGCACTCGGGAAATGATTCTCGGGGAAGAGAAAGGACGTCCGCATCGTCGCAGTTGGTTGCGCTTATATGCCATCAAGCTGAATGCTGGTATCTATATAATAACTGGTGGAGCAATCAAACTGACTTATAAAATGGAAGAGCGTCAGCACACCTTAATCGAATTGGAGAAAATGGAAAAAGTGAGGAATTTTCTCCTTAGTGAGAAAGTTTTTGACGATGATAGTTTTACTGATTATCAAAAAGAAATAGAGCCATGACACAACAAGAAGCAATCGCTCGTTTGAGCCGTTATCAATCGTCTACGCCTTCTACATGGCACGAGAACGAAGAAGCAACTCTCCATGCAAAAGAAGAGGGATGGTTGCCATATTCTCGTAAGATCGCCATTCGTACTGCTATGGCAATGAAACGTCAGAACATTACTCGGTCGGATATAGCCACCCGTATGGGCTGCTCTCCGCAGTATGTCTCTCGTCTACTGAAAGGAGAGGAGAACCTCTCGTTAGAAACTATCTGCAAATTGGAGAATGCGCTTAATGTGCCTATTCTCCAATATGAATTTGCATAAATATGTGAGACACTGTTTCACCTGAATACATAATAAAAAATAACAAATACCGCCTATGAGATAACAAAAGATAAAGAACAACATAAATAAGCATACAGCTAAAAACTTGGAGTTTCGAAATCTGGACACTTTTGAAATTCTTTTACCAAGAACAAGGCTTGTTGCTCACGTTTCGACGTGAGTCTTGTCCCGGATATTTGGTAAAAGAAGGTAGTCCAGAAAACCTCGAAACTCCAGATTGAAGCTAACAAGCCTCACGTTTTTTATGTGCATATATGAACCAAATTTATTATAAACAATTTAAAAATATATGATTATGCAAAAAGAAAAAATGGAAAATCTTACCTATGAATTTATAGGTAGATTAGCATTGGTTTTGTTCAGTCAAAACATCAAGATGAGTTACACCGCATTGATTCAGGTACTCAAAGACAATGATCTAGAAGATTATGGTAGCGAACGGGGAATGGCAAGTGGCATAAAAGCCGCTTATTCTCGTTGGAAAGATGTGGAAAAAGATTGCCGCATTCCGACTACTTGTGGTGCCATAGCCAACACTTTTGTG
>JBGUYG010000071.1:0-3550 GCA_045118535.1 Paludibacteraceae bacterium | reverse complement strand
CCGAGGAACTGCCGGTTGACGGATAGTTCCTCTTCGTCCGTGCAGAACAGGTAATGCAAATCGCCCACTTGGAATCCGTAACCGGCTGCCACTTTGCGCAGCCATTTTTCTACACGGCTTCTCTCCTCTCGTATGAGGGCAGGCATTGTCTGTCGGTCTAACTGATAAGAGTCAAAGACTATCATTCTGATTGTTTATTTTTTTTGAGCCGCAAAAATAGTGCAAATAGGGCTTTATACAAAATCTTTTTTCTATCCTTTATAGTTTGCAGATTATCACTTACTTGTTTCTTTTTGTAAAGTAAGGGTGTAATTGTATTTTTTTCTTCTGTTTTATTTTGTGCGTTACGGAAAACATTTTACCTTTGCGGCAAAATTAGCGCTTGAAACGAAGCGATACTCGAAGTACCAACGGTTAAGACACTACTTCGTAATGAAATCAAATCATTATACTCCATTTTATATAAAGCGGCTGCCAATCGTGCAGCAGTAAGTATCACGCGCACTATCAGTAGGGTAGTGCGCCTTGTGTTTTTATTACAGATTGTATTTGGATGTTTTATTACAGATTGTATTCGGATGTTGGGCAGACTGAAAATGGTGATTAAGCATACGATTAACTAAAAATCTGTATTTATACGGCAAAAATTTCACTGCGTCAAGATGGCTGTTATGCGGAAATGTGTGCTTGATCTACTACTATGAATAAAGGTGTCAAAATATTTTTAGAATAAAGATGAAAGATGACAATACATTATATAAGGAAGATGCTGAATCGTTAGCGCATATACGTCATTCGATAGTAGTATTACGCGGAAAGCAAGTGCTTTTGGATTTTCAACTTGCTACTTTGTATGGTGTGCAAACAAAAGTATTGAATCAAGCGGTAAAACGAAATACAAATCGTTTTCCGACGGACTTTATGTTTCAATTAGAGCCGCAAGAAGTGGCGTGGATGAGGTCACAATTTGTGACATCATCCGAGCAATTGACAGATAATCAGTTAAGTAAAATAAGTCAAAATCTCACATTACTTGATCGGAGGCGTGCAAATGCCCTTCCATACGCTTTTACGGAACAGGGCGTGGCGATGTTATCCAGCGTATTACGTAGTGAGGCGGCAGTCAGAGTGAATATCGCTATCATGAGAGCGTTTGTAATGGCTCGCCAAATAGTAACGGAAACGCGTGAAAATACATTGGCTATTGAAGAAGTTCGAACGCGGATGAAGATGTTGGAAGAGGCATTAGAGAATAATTTAGAGGCAGTAAATGATTTAAGTGAGGAGATGAGACTTGAAATAGATAATATCTACCATGCCATAGGCGCATTAAGTCTCAAAATGTCAGATGGCAAAAGAAAAGATAATTTACAGAAAATAGGTTACCAAGCTATTTGGGAGCGAGACCAAAAAAATGATTAATCAAAAACGCAATATTAACTAAAAATTTTTCATTTATACGACAAAAAAATTACAAAAAAAACAGACGTTCTTTGAAATAGTGAAAATTGGCATAAACATGCTGTCCCGTTCACCTCAATGAAAAAAAAGCAAATTATTTGGCAGTTTGCGTGGTTTTACATACTTTTGCGCTCAAAATATCGGATTTGTTAAATAATATGAAATTATGAAAGTAACAATCTCATTAGAAGGTATATGGTCGATGTTGCAGTCGTTATCTTTATCTTCTCGCAACAAGGAGTGGTTAGCAGCCCGTCTGATTGAGTCTTGTGCTGACGATACACGTGCAAAACAAGAAAAGATGGTAGCAGAAACACTCGGTTCTGCTTATAGCGAAACGAAACATGCCATTGCGGCAGGACAAACAATGCCTAATGCTTATGATTTGTTGAACGAGATATGATTAATCGTATGAGTGTTGTTATTGGTTATCACAGTGAGTTCGCAAAGCAATTAAAAACTTTAGCGAAGAAATACCACTCCTTACGAAGCGACTACCAAAGTTTTTTAGGTGATTTGGAACAGAATCCTTATATGGGTACTGATTTAGGGAACGGTGTCAGAAAAGTAAGAATGGCTATCACCTCTAAAGGGAAAGGCAAATCGGGTGGCGCGCGAGTGATTACTTATGTAGTACAGGCGATTGACCAACGACATATATTGGTTACCTTGTTAACGATTTATGATAAGAACGAAATAGAGAATGTTTCTGATCGATATATCAAATCGTTGTTGGCATCGTTATAAAAATGTAATCCCATTTTATCTTACTACTATGTCTAACACGGCTGTAGTTGTGTTAGTTTTTTTATGTCAATTTTCATTACATCCAATAGTTCGTTGTAAATGATTTAAGTGAAGAGATGAGACTTGAAATAGATAATATCTACAATGCCATAGGCGCATTAAGTCTCAAAATGTCAGATGGAAAAAGAAAAGATAATTTACAGAAAATAGGTTACCAAGCTATTTGGGAGCGAGACAAAAAAATGATTAATCAAAATCGCAATATTAACTAAAAATCTTTATTTATGAAGACAAAAATTTTACTGCGTCAAGGTGGCTGCTATATGGGTATAAAAGTTGTTATGCGGTCGCTTTTAGATTAAATTCAATAGTCAAGTAGTACTTAACTGTCACTATATAATTGTTATAAGAAATAAACTGTTGATACAAAAAAAAGCATAATAGAATATATGAGTAGATTGGAAATTTACGAAGAAAAAGCAATAGCAAAGATAACGAATGGCAGGCAGTCTGCTGCGTACCGTACAGCAAGAAGACATAATATCCCTGTCACTGTTGCGCGAGGAGACGTTATCTATCTTGTAACGAACGAGGGAAGTAAAGCAATCGGACGAATTGCACCTAAAGTGAAGATTAAGGAGAGGGTGGTCAAGTTGGAAAGATAAACAATGGCTAAACGTTTGCGTATATTGGCGGGGCCTAATGGCTCGGGTAAATCAACTATTTTTGAAACGCTCAAGAATTCCAAAATATTTCATTGGGGTGTATTTGTGAATGCCGATATTATTGAAAAGACACTACGTGAAAAGCAGTTTTTGGATATTACGGTGTATGGTATAAATGAGTTTGCATGGGATGATTTCATAAATGAATATGCCGTATTCATCGAAGCAAAACAAGGGTTGTGCAAAGTCGATAATTTGTTATATATAGACAAACGTATCATAGTAATTAACAAGAATTTAATCGATTCATATTTGGCTTGTTTTGTGGCAGATTATATTCGGCGAAGTTTACTGAAGGCAGATAAAGATATCACATTCTCAATAGAAACAGTAATGTCGCATCCAAGTAAATTGGAATTTATGCGGAAGGCGAAAGAAAAGGGATTTAGAATATATTTGTACTATGTTTCAACGTCTTCATCCGACATAAATGTAGGTCGGGTAGCAGCGCGTGTGATAAGAGGGGGACATAATGTGTCTAACGAAAAGATTCGTTCGCGATATATCAAATCATTAGAACTTTTACGGGAAGCGATATTATTATCCGACCGAGCGTATATATTTGATAATAGTGCTGCATCCTATAAATGGATAGCAGAATATGATGGTAAGTCAGG
>JBGUYG010000070.1:0-39482 GCA_045118535.1 Paludibacteraceae bacterium | reverse complement strand
CCGAATTGAAGCATTGCAAAGGGAAAACTTGTCGGTTGTTTTAACGGCAAACAAAGAAGATTTGAAAACGGCAAACCGATTTTTTGTAACCGTTCCAACGCCCATCGATAGCACCAATAAACCCGATTTATCTTCGTTGTTTGCGGCGTGCCAAACGGCGGGGGAAGCGTTGAAAAAAGGCGATATTGTTGTTTTTGAGTCGTCCGTTTATCCGGGCTGTACGCAACAAGATTGTGTCCCTATCCTCGAAAAAGTGAGTGGACTGAAAAGTAACGTGGACTTCTTTTATGGCTACTCACCCGAGCGGATTAACCCAGGCGATGCACAACATACTATACACAACACCGAAAAAATTGTGGCGGGTTCAACGGAGCAGACTGCACAAGAGATACAACAACTATACGCATCCATTTTAGACGCTCCCGTTCACGTTGCGACGAGTATTGAAGTGGCAGAATTGGCTAAAATAGTGGAAAATGCCCAACGCGACATCAACATTTCGTTTATCAATGAAATTGCTCTGATTTGCGATAAATTGGGCATTGATACCAACGAAGTGATAGATATGGCATCCACCAAATGGAATTTTATGCCGTACAAACCGGGCTTGGTCGGGGGACATTGTATCTCGGTTGACCCGTACTATTTGCTGTACAAAGCCGACCAAGTGGGCTATCATCCGCAGGTGATTTTGAGTGGACGAAACGTCAATAACTCCATCGCCAAGTTCATAGCCGACAAGACGATGAAGTTGATGGTTACGCGGGGCAAAAACCTTAAAAAAGCCAATGTATTGTTGCTTGGCGTTACGTTTAAGGAAAATTTTGAAGACGTTCGCAACACCAAAGTGGTGGATATTGCGAGCGAGTTGGAGGATTTTGGTTGTTGCGTGGATTTGTACGACCCAATTGCAGACGAAAAGAAATTTAAATCGTTGTATAACAGAGATTTAATACGCGAAATAGATAAAAGTAAATCGTACGATGCCATCATTGTTTGTGTGGCACACGAGATGTTTAAAACCTTCGATTTTACGTCCTATCACGAGCAAGGAACGGTTATTTTTGACGTGAAAGGGTGCGTAAAACGAGCTTTGGTAGATGCAAGATTATAAAGTAAAAATATGAAAGGAATTGTTTTAGCAGGTGGTAGTGGCACACGCCTTTACCCAATAACCAAGGGCGTGAGTAAACAACTTTTGCCCATTTATGATAAGCCGATGGTGTATTATCCGCTGAGTGTGTTGATGTTGGCGAACATACGCGACATTCTGCTCATTTCAACGCCACAGGATTTGCCTGGTTTTAAGCGTTTGTTGGGGGACGGAAGCGATTACGGGATTCGTTTGTCGTATGCCGAGCAACCTTCGCCAGACGGTCTTGCACAGGCGTTTTTGATTGGGGAAGAGTTCATTGGCGATGACGATGTTTGTATGGTTTTGGGCGATAATATCTTTCACGGAGCCGGTTTTTCGGGCTTGTTGCAGCAGGCTGTGGAGAACGTTACCAACGAACGAAAAGCGACCGTTTTTGGCTACTGGGTGAACGACCCCGAACGCTATGGCGTGGCAGAATTTGACAAAAATGGCAACTGCCTGAGCATTGAAGAGAAACCCGCACAACCCAAGTCGAATTATGCCGTTGTCGGACTTTATTTCTACCCGAACAAGGTGGTGGAAATTACCAAACATATCAAACCTTCGGCACGTGGCGAGTTGGAAATAACGACCGTCAATCAAGAGTTTTTGCAACAAGATGAACTCAAAGTCGTAACGCTCGGCAGAGGCTTTGCGTGGTTGGATACGGGTACGCACGACTCGCTCTCGGAGGCTTCCACGTTCGTTGAGGTAATTGAAAAACGGCAGGGACTTAAAATTGCTTGCTTGGAAGGAATCGCCTACCGAAAAGGTTGGATTGATGAGGCTAAAATGCGAGAAATTGCCCAGCCGATGATTAAAAATCAATACGGGCAGTACCTTCTCAAAGTGGTTGATGAATTAAAACGGAAATAAAATGGAAGTAATCAAAACCAAGATAGAAGGGGTTGTAATCCTTGAACCGAAGTTATTCAAGGACGAGCGAGGCTATTTTTTTGAGAGTTTTTCGCAACGGGAATTTGAGCAAAAAGTGGCTCCGATTCGCTTTGTGCAGGATAATGAAAGCAAGTCATCGTATGGTGTTTTGCGGGGTTTGCACTTCCAAAATCCACCTTTTGCACAGTCCAAGTTGGTGCGTGTGGTGGTAGGCGAAGTGCTGGACGTGGCAGTGGATATTCGCAAAAATAGTCCGACTTTTGGGCAGTATGTTTCGTGCCTTTTGACGGCTGAAAATCATCGCCAATTCTTCCTTCCGCAAGGCATGGCACACGGTTTTGTGGTGTTGAGCCAGACGGCGATTTTCCAGTACAAATGCGACAATTTTTACAACCCACAAAGCGAAGGAGCGATTGCGTGGAATGACCCACAACTGAACATTGATTGGCAAATTGACCCGAAAAAAGTCATTTTGTCCGAAAAAGATAAAAAACATCCGCTATTAAGTGAACTAAAATCAGAATTTTGATATGAAAATAACAGTCGTTGGAACAGGATACGTTGGACTCTCGATTTCAGTTTTGTTAGCCCAGCATAATGAAGTATTGGCAGTAGATATTGTGCCCGAAAAAGTGGATATGATCAATCGGCGACAATCGCCCTTGCAAGATGACTATATCATGAAGTATTTGGCAGAAAAATCGCTCAATTTGGTGGCGACACTTGATGCAAAGACCGCTTATGAGCAAGCCGATTTTATTGTTATTGCTACGCCCACGAACTACGATAGTAAAAAGGATAGTTTTGACACTTCGGCAGTTGATGAAACGGTGGAGCAGATTTTGCAAGTCAATCCCAATGCGACTATTGTCATCAAATCCACGATTCCCGTTGGGCATACGCTGTTTTTACAACAAAAATATAACGTGAAAAACATCCTTTTTGCACCCGAATTTTTGCGAGAATCGAAGGCGTTGTACGATAATTTGTACCCTACCCGAATCATTGTGGGCGTGGATAAGCAAAATGCCGAGTCGTTGGAAAAAGCCCAGCAATTCGCTTCGCTGTTGCAACAAGGGGCGATTAAGGAGAATATCCCCACGCTTTTTATGGGCTTTTCGGAAGCAGAGGCAGTTAAGTTGTTTGCCAATACCTACCTCGCTTTGCGGGTTAGTTTCTTCAACGAATTGGATACGTATGCCGAGATGAAGGGCTTAAATACAAAGTCTATCATCGAAGGTGTCTGTTTAGATGAGCGAATCGGAACCCACTACAACAACCCGTCCTTTGGTTACGGCGGTTATTGCCTGCCCAAAGACACGAAACAGTTGCTTTCCAACTACAAGGACGTGCCCGAAAACTTGATTCAAGCCATCGTCGATTCGAACCGCACTCGCAAGGATTTTATTGCCGACCAAGTGCTCAAAAAAGCGGGCTATTACGACTATTTTGCACGAGGCGATTACGATGCCAATGTCGAAAGAACGTGTGTCATAGGCATTTATCGGCTTACGATGAAAAGTCATTCGGACAATTTCAGGCAATCGTCTATTCAAGGTATTATGAAACGCATCCGTGCCAAAGGGGCAACGCTCATCATTTACGAGCCGACTTTGCCCAACGGAAGTACCTTTTTTGGCTCAAAAATTGTGAACGATTTGGAGCAATTCAAAGCAGAATCGCAAACCATTATTGCCAATCGGTACGAGCCAGATTTGGACGATGTGAAGCAAAAAGTATACACGCGAGATTTGTTTAATCGCGATTAAAATAGATTGTCGGGGACGGTTTTTGGGGTTCGCGACTGAAAAGTTAAACGTTAATAAAAAAACAAAAAAATGTTCAAAATCGGTTTTGATATAGGTAGTACAACGATAAAAGGAGTTGTGTTGGACGAAAGAGATGAACTAATCTACCTTTTTTACCATCGCCATCTATCCAATGTTGCCAATGCGATAGATTTTGCCCTTGATGAGTTGCAAGCCGTTGTGGGTAATGAAAAGATAGGCATTGCTATCACGGGTTCGGTTGGCTTGGGTATGGCAGAAGGGCATGACATCAAGTTTGTGCAAGAGGTGATTGCTGCTGTGGAGTACGTTAAGCAGAAGCACAGTGGCGTGAGTACGTTGATTGATATTGGTGGCGAAGATGCAAAAATCGTTTATTTGGAAAACGGCAACGTGAAAGATTTGCGGATGAACGGCAACTGTGCTGGGGGTACGGGGGCTTTCATTGACCAGATGGCACTTTGCTTGGGCGTGCAGGTGGATGAGTTGAATGACTTGGCACAGAAGGCACAGCGAGTGTATCCGATTGCGTCTCGTTGTGGTGTTTTTTCCAAAACCGACATTCAGAACCTCATTGCTCGCAACGTGAGTAAAGAGGATATTGCGGCTTCTATTTTCCGTGCTGTGGCGGTGCAAACGGCTTCAGCATTGAGTCATGGAATGGAAGTGAAACCTAAGGTGCTGATGTGTGGAGGTCCGTTGTGCTTCATTCCTGCTTTGCGGAAGGCTATTGCGGACTATTTTGGGTTAAAAATGCAAACCGATGTTGTGCAAGAAAGTCGTGCAAATGTTATTCCCGCTTACGGAACGGCTTTGTTAGCAGACACAGACCATTTGTTTACGTTAGAATCGCTGAAAAAATTGTTGCACGAACCTATTAAGAAAAACGTGGACAAAGATAAACATCAAACATGGATTGATTTACCCCCCATTTTCACCTCCAACGAGGAGTATTTGGCTTGGAAAGCCGAGAAAAATCAACAGCAAGTGTCGCTTGTGCCTTTGGAGTCGATGTTGCCGAATGAGAAGGTGTATTTGGGCATCGATAGCGGTTCTACGACCACAAAAATTGTGCTGATGAATGAGCGGGAGGAAATCATTTATACCTACTACGTCCACAACGAAGGCGACCCAATTGTGGCTGTGCAACGGGGTTTGGCTGAGTTGGAAAAGCAATGCAAAGAGAAAAATATTGATTTGCACATCACGGCAGGCTGTTCAACGGGCTATGGCGAAGACCTGATTCGGATGGCGTTTTCGTTGGATTATAGCATGATTGAAACGATGGCACACTACATGGCAGCACGGCGAATGTCTCCCAAAGTGAGTTTTATTTTGGACATCGGTGGGCAAGATATGAAGGCGATTTACGTCAATCATGGCGTGCTGACGCGTATGGAAATCAACGAAGCGTGTTCAAGTGGTTGCGGCTCGTTCATCGAAAATTTTGCCCAAACGCTCGATTTGCCCATTGAACAATTTGTGGCGATGGCTTGCGAAAGTGAACGCCCGAGCGATTTAGGAACGCGTTGTACGGTTTTTATGAACTCCAAAGTGAAGCAAGTGCTGCGGGAAGGGGCTACGGCGAGCGACATTGCAGCAGGATTGGCATATTCGGTGGTGAAGAATTGCTTATTTAAAGTGTTGAAAATCAAGAACTATGAGGAACTTGGCGACAATATCGTCTTGCAAGGTGGAACGATGCGGAATGATGCGGTGGTGAAAGCCTTTGAAAACCTAACGGGCAAGAAGGTTTATTGCAATAATATCCCCGAATTGATGGGTGCCTACGGCTGTGCGTTGTATGCCAAACATCAATCCAAAGATCAAACGGTCAGCAAAAATCTTGCCGATTATACCCAAATCACCCAAGCAGAATGTAGCACGCTCACTTGTCATGGTTGCGTCAATCAATGTCAAATCACGTGCTATAAATTTCCTTCGGGCAACCGCTACTATTCGGGCAACAAATGCGAACGGATTTTTAACAACGGCAAATCCACGCAGTACAAGGGCGTGAATATGAGTGCGGTGAAGTATAATATGCTGTTTGATAGGGCAAAACAGGACGAAAACGCTCCCAAAAATCCCAATAGCATCACAATCGGAATCCCGCGTGTGCTGAATATGTACGAGGAATTTCCGTTTTGGCATACGCTCTTTACGGCGTGCGGACTGAATGTGGTTTTGAGCGAAACGTCCACCTATACAAAATACGAACAAGGCGTCCATACAGTGATGTCTGACAATATCTGTTTCCCTGCCAAGTTGGTGCATAGCCACATCTACGAATTAGATGCGAACAAGGACGTGGATAGGATATTTTTCCCGCGTGTGATGTACGAGCGTGCGGAGGATAAAGGTGCCACTTCCTCGTTGAACTGTCCGATTGTGATTGGCTATCCCGATGTGGTTAAAAGTTCGATTCAAACCACCAAACCGATTGATTCGCCCGTCATTTCGTTTGTAAATAAAGAGTTGTTAATCAAGCAGTTAGAGGCGTATTTGCAAAAATTTAACATCACCAAAAAGACAGTTGCCCGTGCCGTGCAGTTGGCTTTGGACGAGCAAGAAAAATTCGGCAAAGAGTTACGCAAAAAGAACCAAGAAGTGTTTGAAAAAACGCAGAAAGAAGGCAGATTATGTTTGCTTTTGGCTGGACGACCCTACCACACAGACCCGCTTGTGCAGCATAAATTGTCGGAAATGATTGTGAGTTTGGGCGTTGATGTGATTACGGAAGAAATTGTGCGAAATGCCGACATCAAGGAGCGTGAATCGTTTATTTTGAAGCAATGGACGTATGTGAATCGTATCTTAAATGCGGCTCAGTGGGTGGCTCAACAGAACAACTTGGTGCATATCGTCCAAACGACCAGCTTTGGGTGCGGTCCCGATGCGTTTTTGTTGGACGAGGTGAGGGCGGTTGTCAATTTGCACAACAAAGCATTGACGTTACTCAAAGTGGATGATATAAATAATGTGGGTTCGATGAAATTGCGGGTACGTTCCCTCATAGATTCGCTACAATTGGGCATCCAAGAGGATAATCAACCCCAAGCCAAACCCTTCGTTAAACCTGCTCGATTTGAAAAAGGCGATAACGAACGCCGCACGATTCTCGCACCTTTCTTCACCGAGTATTTGTCGCCTTTGATGGCTTCGGCGTTTGAGTATGCGGGCTATAAGTTGGAGCAGTTGCCGATGGGTGATGCCGAGCAGAACGAGTTGGGACTTCGCTATGCCAACAATGAGGTTTGCTATCCTGCCACGTTGATTGTGGGTGGGTTTATCAAGGCATTGCAATCGGGCAAGTATGACTTAGACAAAACGGCGATTAGCATCACGCAGTTGGGCAAGTGTCGTGCAACCAATTATACGGCTTTGATTCGGCGAGCAGTCGTGGAAGCAGGGTTTAGTCAGGTGCCTGTGATTGGTATCGGTGGGGATGACAATGCGGATAACCCTGGATTCCATTTCAACTATATGAAAGTGGCTCCGATTGTGATGGTTAGTACGTTTTTCACGGATTGGTTGTCTGTTTTTTACCATGCCATTGCGGTGCGAGAGAAAGAAAAAGGGGCTGCCAGACGTTTGCGGGAAGATGTTCTTCAAAGGGCGAATCCGTTGGTGAAAAAAGGCGACACGAAAGGGTTGATTCGTTTGTTGGGACAAGCGGCAGACGAGTTTAATCAAATCCCCATTTACACCGACAAAACCTATCCCAAAGTGGGTATCACGGGCGAGATTTTCCTCAAATTCAATCCGTACAGCCATAAATATGTGCCCGATTGGTTGATGGAACACGGCGTGGAAGTGATTCCGTCTGCGGTGCATAACTTTTTCCTACGTTCGTTTGTGAATTTTGAGTATAATCGGAAGAAGAACCTCATCAAGCCTAAGTTGCCGTCGGTAGCCATTCAGCTGTTGTGGAAGTACATCCATCATCAAAAAGTGGAATGCGAAAAAGTGGCTTCACGGTTCCGTTTCTACCAACCTTTTGATGATATTTTCACCTTGGCTTCGTATGGCGAGCAGGTCGTTTCGCTCTCGGCACAGTTTGGTGAGGGTTGGCTTTTGCCTGCCGAAGTGATTGGTTTTATCAAACAGGGCTGTAATAATGTGGTTTCGATGCAACCGTTCGGCTGTATTGCCAACCATATCGTGGCACGAGGCATTGAGAAAAAACTCAAGACACTTTATCCTCAATTGAATATGCTTTCGTTGGACTTTGACGGTGGTGTAAGTGAGACCAATATAGCCAACCGATTGCTGTTGTTCTTGGGGAATATGGTGTAAGAATTTAAAATTATTATCATGGCAAAAATACTTGTTAATGAAACAGAAATTACAGTTTTAGAAATAAACGAGAAAGACTACATCTCACTGACCGACATGGTGAAAGGTGTTGAAAATGGTCTTTCTTTGATAGAAAAATGGTTGCGTAATAAAAATACAATTGAATTCCTTGGAATATGGGAAGAAATGTACAACCCAAATTTTAATTCCCCCGAATTCGAGGGAATTAAAAATGCTGCAGGATTGAATCGCTTTATTTTATCCGTAAAGCAGTGGATTGAAAAAACAAATGCAATTGGAATTATTGCGAAAGCAGGACGTTATGGTGGAACATACGCACACAAGGATTTGGCTTTTGAATTTGCGTCTTGGGTGTCTCCTCAATTCAAACTTTATTTATTGAGAGAGTTTCAACGCTTAAAAGAAGCAGAACAAAAACAACTTGGTTGGTCAGCAAAACGTGAACTTTCAAAAATTAACTACCATATTCACACCGATGCTATCAAACAAAATTTAATACCTGCGGAAATTTCTCCTCTTCAAACGAATATCATTTATGCTAACGAAGCCGATGTGTTGAATGTTGCTTTATTTGGGATGACTGCTAAAAAATGGCGTGAAATGCACCCCGACTTGAGAGGGAATATACGTGATTATGCATCTATTAACCAACTTATTTGCTTGTCGAATATGGAAAACCTTAATGCTGTGTTTATTAACAATGGTTTACCACAATCAGAACGGCTGAAAGAACTGAATCGCATTGCTATTCAGCAAATGTTAGTGCTGGAAGATGTGGAAAATAAGAAGTTGTTGAAATAAATAGTATAACTTTGAGATTAAATCCACATATCAAAAAATTATTTACTTTGTATTTATTTTTTTGTTACCTTTGCGTATCGTAATTAAAAATTATAAAAATCTAATACTATGTCAAAAGTTACAGTTGTTGGTGCAGGGAACGTGGGTGCTACCTGTGCAAATGTGTTGGCAGTGAAGGATATTGCCAGCGAAGTGGTTTTAATCGATATTAAAGAAGGCGTTGCTGAAGGAAAAGCAATGGATATTATGCAGACGGCACAACTGCTCCGTTTTGATACGGTGGTGAGAGGCGTTACAAATGACTACTCGCAAACCGCTAATTCGGACGTTGTGGCTATCACAAGTGGTATTCCTCGCAAACCCGGTATGACGCGTGAAGAGTTGATTGGCACAAACGCTAAAATCGTGAAAAGTGTTGTGGAACAAGTACTTAAATACTCTCCAAACGCTATCCTCATCGTGGTAAGTAACCCGATGGATACCTTGGCTTACTTGACCTACAAAGTGGCTGGCATTGCGAAAAACCGCGTGATTGGTATGGGTGGTGCGTTGGATAGTAGCCGTTTCAAATACTTCTTGTCGCAAAAACTCAAAGTGAACGCAAACGAAGTGGAAGGTTTTGTGATTGGTGGACACGGCGACACGACTATGATTCCAGTGGCACGTTTTGCAACCTACAAAGGAATGCCTGTTTCGGAGTGCTTGTCCAAAGAAGAGATTGACGAGGTGGTTAAATCGACGATGGTTGGTGGTGCAACCCTCACGGGCTTGTTAGGCACGAGTGCTTGGATGGCTCCAGGTGCAAGTATCGCATCCTTGGTGGACGCTATCATCAATGACCAACGCAAGTTGATTCCTTGCTCAGCTTACTTGGAAGGCGAATATGGCTACAAGGATATTATGATTGGTGTGCCTTGTATCATCGGCAAAAATGGTATCGAAAAAATCGTTGAATTGCCATTGAAGGCTGACGAAAAAGCCGCTTTGGATGCAAGTAAAGAAGCTGTTGCAAAAACAACCGCTGTCTTGAAAGAAATTGGTGCTCTTTAATTACCAAAATCAAAGGGATTTCTGTATGCAAAGGTATAGGAGTCCCTTTTTTATACCCTTTTTGAAACTATGAAAAAACATCTCTCTCTTTATTTTCTGCTTTTTTTGTTGGTGGCTTGTAGTAATCCGTTGCGAAATTATTCGTGGGAAGACGACTTGAATTACCGCTTGCAAGTTGATTTTTCGTGGACAAAACAGCAAGTGAAGGAGTATATCCAAAAGTATATTCCAGACGTTACGGACGAGCAAATTGATGCTTGGACGCAAGCGGGCGTGTTGGAATCGATGATGCTGAACGGGGAGAGAATGTATTTTAATCGCACGGCAGCCAATCTGTTTCGGGTTGACTCAACCGCCAAAGCCATCAAAAAAAACCAACAACCTCAACTGACGACTATGGAAGCCATTGATTCGGTGCTTTTGGAAAATATCCAAGCCGTTTACAAGCATGCCGATTCGATGGTCGTTACCAAGCGTTTTCGGGTGAAATACACACTTACCGTGCAGGCTGATGCCGTTCCAAAAGGCGAAATCATTCGGTGCTGGTTGCCGTATCCACAATATATTGCACAGCGTCAAACCAACATCAAGTTGCTCAACACAAGCCACAAAGCCGTTTTGTCAGCTGATGTGTGTCCGTCCAAAAAGATGGCAGGCAAGTTGACCAAAAACGACCACGCCACGCTTTATATGCAGGCCATCGCCGAGAAAGGTAAGTCGACCGTTTTTAGTGAAGAGTTTGAATACACGGCTCGTGGAGTTTATAAAACATTGAATATCAATAAAATAAAACCATACGACACAAGTTCTGCCACTTACCAACTTTACACCCAAGAGCGTGAAGCCCATATCCTTTTTACACCTCGTTTGCGGGCTTTGGCAGACTCGCTGACTGAGGGTCTGACTCACCCGTTGGAACAAGCCCAAGCCATCTACACGTGGGTTGACAAAACCTTCCCGTGGGCTGGTGCGAGGGAGTATTCAACATTGGCGAACATTCCCGAGTATGTCTTAGATAATGGGCATGGCGATTGTGGGCAAGTTGCGTTACTTTTTATCACGCTTTGTCGGATTGTGGGTATTCCTGCCCACTTCCAGAGCGGTTTTTGGGTGCAACCGAACGATGAAGGGATGCACGATTGGGCAGAAATTTACTTCGAAGGAGTGGGGTGGGTGCCTATTGACCAATCCTACGGACCTACGCGATTTGATGAGAGTTCGCCGTTGCTGACGTCGTATTTGCAGGAGATGTCGGGGAATTATTTTTATTTGGGCGGAATGGATAACTTCCGACTGATTGTCAACCAAGATTTTGGGCAAGAATTGTATCCCTCCAAACTTTATCCACGTAGCGAAACGGTTGATTTTCAGCGTGGCGAAGTGGAATGGCGAAACGGAAACATCTATTTTCCCGATTGGAATTATGACATACAAGTAACCGAAATAGAATGAATAAATACCTTTTAATCGCTCTTTTGTTGCTGCACACCATCGTGTTTTACGGGATGGACACACTCGCTATGAAAGAGGATTATTTGGACGCAGATTATGCAACTATTTTGCAGGATATTTTTGAGCAAGTAAGCGAAGACAACTCCAATGTGACGTTTGAAGAAATCGAGGAAACGCTGGAGCAACTGCACGAAAATCCGATTAACCTCAACTATACTTCGTGGGACGAGTTGCGACAAATCCCGTTTTTGTCAGACGAACAAATCAATGAAATTATGCTCTATGTCTCTCGCAATCCCCTACACGAGTTGTTTGAATTGCAACTTATTCCGCGACTTAAAACGTATGACATTCGTAACTTATTGCCTTTTGTGTACGTGGGCGAAGCAAAGGCGACAAAGCAAAAAATGACCTTCAAAGACGTTCTAAAATATAGCAAACACGACATGATAGTCCGTGCCGATGCCCGCAACTTGGAGAGTTACAAAGAAGATGACCCGTTTTACGCCAACTTCCGCTACAAATATAATCTTCGCAATCAGGTTTCGTTCGGTTTCCAGTACAGACGCAACGTGGGCGAAGAGTGGAAGAAAGGCTTGTATGGTGGTTATTTGCAAATCAATGATGTGTGGAAACTCAAACGCATTGTGGCAGGCAATTTTCAGGCATCGTTTGGGCAAGGGTTGGTGCTGAGCAACACGTTTCACTACGGCAAAGCCAACTATTTTCACTCTTGCCAAAGCAATGACGAGGGTCTGAAAAAGTTCGGTGCCGTGGGTGATTACGACAATTTTCATGGCATTGGCACCACGCTCCGTTTGGGTTCGTTGGATATAAGTGCGTTTTATTCCAATAAAAAAGACAAGATGATGCATCAAACGGGTGGGGCTAACCTGACCTATCGGTTTGATTCGTGGAAGGTTGGGGTCACCTCTGTTTACACGCTTCACGATGGTTGGTTTGCTCCGTCACGCAAGTACTACTACAATCAGCGTTATTTTCGGGGTGAGGAACAAGCCGTTGTGGGAGCCAATTTTTACGGTAACCTGCATCGTTGCATTCTGTTTGGTGAAGCGGCTGCGGCTCAAAACAAAAAACAGTGGGGGTATGCGGGCATTGTTGGGTCGCGTTTCTCGTTTGTGTCGGATATTACGCTGTTGGCTTTGTATCGCTATTATTCGCCGTATTTTGATAATGTGTTGGGTTATAGTTTTTGCGAAAGTAGTCGTTTGGGAGACGAAAATGGCTTCTATCTTGGCTCGGAAATCAAGTCAATCCGCAAGTGGAAGTTTACGGTGTATGTGGATGGGTTTCGGTTTGCCTACCCAAAATATGGCATTCGCGATTATCCAACCTACGGCTACGATGTGATGACGCAGGCGGATTTTTATGTGAAGTATGGCATGAATATGTTTGCCAAAGTGCGTTCGCGGCTCAAAGGCGATAATTTTACCGAAAGTGTGCGTTATCAGTTCAACTACAAGGTGCTGGGTTGGCGGTTCCGCACGCAGTTAGATGCCAATTGGATACACACCAAGACGAATAGCCCTGTGACGTATGGTTTTAGTGTGTTGCAAGACGTTGATTATCATTTTTCGGCGGTTCCGATTGTGTTGCAAGCTCGTTTGCAGTTTTTTGATGTGATGGATTGGGATAACCGTATTTATAACTACGAAAATGACGTATTGTATGCCTTTTCAATCCCTGCCACGTACGGTTATGGTGGACGTTGGTATCTGAATGCTCGTTATCAAATTCGCAAATGGTGTAGCGTCTATTTGCGTGGTTCGCAGACGATTTATTCCGACAAATGGATGAAAGAAAAGAAGGTCGAACGCTCCAAGACCGATTTGCATTTGTTGGTGAGGTTTTCGATATGATAGAAGAAAAGTAGGGTGAATTTCAAAACAAATCCGAATGTGTCCCTGTACGTATAAGGGATATGATTCTTACAATATCGCTTTTATCATAGATTAGTAACCAATTAGGTTCAATATGACATTCGTGATAACCTTGAAAGTTACCTTTTAGAATATGGTCGCGACAACGTTCAGGCAAAGGTTTATCTTCACTCAAAAGGTGTACGATTTCCAATAATTTTTCAATATCAAGTCCTCGTTTGACCGCTAATTTCAGGTCTTTTTCAAATTTGTTAGTTGTTTGAATCGTATACTTCATAACGCACGCATTGCCTTTGCAAAATCATCGAAAGAATCGTAGGAAGTAACATCAACGCCTCTGCGTGCCTTTTCAATCACACGCATTGTTTCGTCATTGAGCCGTTGGCCTGTCTCGGGGTCGAATACAACAGGTTTTTCTGCGATGGTCCAACCCATCAACTTCACCAAGCCTTTAAAGCGTTTGGCATCTATTTTGGGGACAGAAACGATGAACGTTTTGTTGTCAATACTTGTTTTCATAACGCATACAATTTTGTGCAAAAGTAATATAAATTTATGAATTGAACAAATGGCGTTTTGTTGAATTTTTCCGCAACAAAAAATTTATTTTTCCATTCTCCATAAAAAACATATCTTCGTGCAGTTTTTGGATGTTTGCGGTAGTAGCTCAGTTGGTAGAGCATCAGCTTCCCAAGCTGAGGGTCACGAGTTCGAGCCTCGCCTACCGCTCTAAAATTCCCCAATAAAGTATCAATGCGATGAACATTACCCTCGTTTTAGTCGGACGAACGACCCAAGAACCCTTGCAAAAACTCATTGAGACCTATGTCGGGCGTTTGCAACATTATGCGACTTTTCAGGTGGAAATCATCAAAGATTTGACTGCCAACAACCTCACCACCGACCAAATCAAAGTCAAAGAGGGCGAAATGATTCTCAAAAAAATACCGTCTTCGGCGTATCTTATTCTGTTGGACGAGCGAGGAAAAATGTACTCGTCAGTGGACTTTGCGACTTTTTTGCAGCAAACCAACCAAACCTATCCCTCCAAAAACATTTGTTTTGTGGTTGGGGGAGCGTTCGGTTTTTCGCAAAGCGTGTACGCTCGTGCCGATACAATGCTGTCGCTGAGCAAAATGACTTTCACGCACCAGATGATTCGTTTGCTGTTTGTGGAGCAACTGTACAGAGCGTTTACCATTATCAATGGCGAAAAATATCATCACGAATAATTTTTGCTGAACCTCTGCCAATTTTTCAAATCCAATTCAACCCATAAAAAAACAAGCCACCCGAGCAGGCGACTTGTCTTTCTCATCCAATTTTCAATTCTTAGAATGTGAATTGAAGACGTGCTTGGCAAGCGTGGAAGTTCTTATCATTGGGGAAGTAATCACTCTTCAAGTTGTGATACGTGTAGTCAAGCATCACTTGAACGTACTTGTTGAATGAATAGTTCAAACCAACCGTAACACTTTGGAGATTACCACCACCAACGCTCGTAGCACCTGTACCTGGCCAATCTTCCATGTAACCAGCAGCATAGTAATGACCACGACCAGCATTGAAGTACTCACCATCTTCGAGGTCGTTCAAACCTGTGTAGTTGTAACGAGCCACGATTTCAAGAGCTTTGCCATTCAAACCACCCAACAAACCTTCTGTCTTGTTGTATTTGTAGCCATCGCCAAAGATAAGGAAACCTGCTTCAGCATAACCTCCGTGGAAGTTGTTGTCACGGAGTTTGTTTGCA
The DNA here is from genome assembly GCA_045118535.1 of Paludibacteraceae bacterium. Classification (GTDB taxonomy): domain Bacteria; phylum Bacteroidota; class Bacteroidia; order Bacteroidales; family Paludibacteraceae; genus Colicola. The sequence continues at coordinate 24,386 of JBGUYG010000070.1, read as the reverse complement.
TTTTCCCACCAGTCGATTTTGCCCCAACCATCAATGTTGTTTTGTGCATCGATAAAGAGCGAGTAACTGTCGCGTTTTTTGGTAACGTGTTTGAATAGATATTCACCACGAACAAAGAAGCGATTGGTATTAAAGAGTAACTCAGCACCAACGTTCGTAACGTTGTTAGCCCAGTCAAGGTCAGCATGAACAAATTGTTCGTCTTGGTCAACGTAGGTTTCGAGGGTTTGTCCCATGTGATAGGTCTTTTTGAGGACGTTGTTGTAAACCTCACCACCACCAATTTGTGCAAAACGACCACTAACGCCGATGTGCAACGTCATATCGTCGTTGATGATTGGACGAACCAAGTAACGACCTGCAACCGTTACACCGTTAAAACCCGCTTTGATGTTGTTGTATTGGCTTTCGGTGAAAACGCCTTGATAAGCCATGAACCTATCATTGTTGAACTTGTACGTAATACCGAGTGCACGACCTTCACCCAAAGCATGCGTTACACCTGCACGAGAGATGAAGTGATAACTACCGAGCGAAGTGTTGCGTGCCATCGAACCAGCAGGGTCGGTGTAGTAACCAGCCTTGATAGCATGAAGGTTTTCTTTTTCGGTCAAAACGCTCCATTGAGCGAAGATATTCTTTTGCGAGAACTTACCACCACCAAAACCGAAGTCGGCATAGAGGTACCAATTCTTGTAGGTGAACGAAGTACGGATGCGTGCATCAGCAATCGTTGCTCCACTCTGCAAAGGAGTGAAATCCGTATGATAGTATGCTACATCAGCCATCATGCGTGCACCAATGGTAAACTTGGCATCTTCCTTCTCCAATTCAAGAGTAGGATTGTTGTCAAAGTCTTGTGCTACTGCTCCCAGCGTAAAAAGAGCGAGAACAGGTAAAATAATATATTTCTTCATAATTATAATGTCTTATTTCAATTAATAATAAAACTTCTCAACAATTAGTATCCCAATTTTTCCAAGGTTTTAACGGCGTCAGGAACGACTACGTTAGCTTTCTCGTTATTATATGGTTTATCCTTGTGGAATGGATTAGGTAAGTTTTCGTTGCCACGGAAGCCATTCTCAACCATGTATTTGAGCGACATCTCGGTGCGGTTTGTGAAGAAACCGTCCATATAAACAGGTACACTGCTTGGAGCATCTACAACCGTGTAGTCGGTTTTAGGAATCTCAAGACGCAACAAGTCATCAAATTCAGTTGCCCATCCATTGTTGTAGTAACCCATGTATTTGCACATTTGTGCCCACGTATCAAACGAGTAAGGATGGTTAATCATACCCGACTTACGAATCATATACGCTTGCCATGGTTGGTTCATCTCGGGATAGTTGTTAGGAGCACCACTGATAGCGGGACCAATGATGTGTGCACCGTTGTCTTGAGCCCATTTGATGAAGGCAGCATAGCCCGTTGGGTTGTCAATAGCGATGTCGGTTGCGTAAGGAGGATTACTAATCCACAACAAGTAGCACATTGGGATTTGACCTTTGAAGACCGTATTTGCACGACGTAAAGCATCAAACGAGAAGGTTTGGAGAATCACTTTACCGTTGGTTTTACCGATATTTACCTTGTGATCTTTATAAAACTCGGTTTCGGTAGCAGGGTTGGTTATGATATTCCAACCACATTTGTCGAGTACATCATACACACGTTGCTCCATGTCACCAGGGTTCAACCAACTTTCTTTTAACTCTACATAAATACCAGGAAGATTACCACTGAGAGGGTTGCCATCTTTATCTTCGTCATCTTTTACATAAGCAGCATCAGGATTATTATTAACATCATCGGTGTATGAGAAATCGTATTCGATGAAGTCCTTGTATTTACCGAATAATCTGTAAATATCTATAAGCCTCATATTTGTAAGATCCTTACCTTGATACTCATCTTTAACATAGTATTTAAGTTTACGGATATTTGTGCTATTATCGCGGTTAAGTTTTTTACCTTCAGCGTATGCAATTTGGTCTTGCAAAGCACTAACATATTGACCGTTACTATAAACGATTCCAGTTTCATCACATTTAACCTGATCGGTATTGGTTGCCGCAAAACTTTGACGTGCTTGTTCTAACGAAGTTTCGTTAAACCAACTACCTGCATCCAACATAAGCAACTCTGCATAGTAGTAACTCATTGTGTAAAATGGACGGAAGGAAGCCACATCAAGACTGTATAGTGTGTCTAAGTCCTCTTTGGTGTACCGAACCTTATTGCCATTTTTGTAAGTGAGGGAAGCATAGAACGCTTTACGGCTTGCAGGAACTTCCTCTCCAAAGACGTTCTCGATGTTCGTTGTACGTTTGAGGTTTTCGTCATGGTTAGCCAAAACGATACCGTCTTTTGTGCACTGTACATCACTTTCAAGATAGTCGGCACCCATTTCACGAGCCCAACGCCAAGCGGCTTCGGTCTCTTCGGGAGTCCAGAACGTAGAACCACGGTGAGCGATTACGGCATACAATGGGACATAATCACGAACCTTCGCCAAGTTGTCGTTGAGTACTTGAACGTCAACTCGCTTAGCGTCGGTCTTCTCACTGGTAAACTGTTGCTCATCAGAGCAAGAGGTTGCAAGGAATACCAGCATCAGGCTGGCAAGTCCTATTTTAATGAGATTTTTAAACATATACATTTTGTTTTTGGTTAATATATAAGGTTAATTATTTATTTTCTTTGTTTTCACCTTTACGGTCAGCCACGAGGTATTGCTCTTCTTTGTAGGTCATTGCCATAAATAGGATAGCGAGCAAGCAAGCAATCATCAGCAAGATGAATACCCACGACCAGCCCCAATTGTCAGCAACGAAACCAAGAAGTGTGTTAGCGAGGATAGCGGTACCCAACACATAACCCATGAAGCCCGTCAAACCAGCAGCCGTTCCTGCAACGTTCTTCGGAGCGAGGTCAAGTGCTTGCACGCCAATTAACATCACCGGTCCGTAGATAAGGAAACCAATGGCGATGAGGCAGCCAACAACAACCCACAAGTTGCTCATATTTTGCCAATAAATGACGATAGCTATGACGATGAGTGCCATAAAAATCATGGTAGGTAATGCACGTTGCCCTTTGAAAGCCTTGTCGCTGAGCCAACCACAGAAAATAGTACCCGGGATAGCTGCGGCTTCGTAAGCAAAGTAAGCCCAACCTGCACTCTTGATGTCAACGCCTTGACTGCTCAAAATAGTAGGAGCCCAGTCGAGACATCCATAGCGAACCATGTAAATAAACGAGTTAGCGAGGGCGATGTACCACAAGAACTTATTGGAAAGAACGATCTTGAAGATTTCCCTTGTGCTAAGGGTTTGCTCGCTCTTCGTCTCGTCGTAGTTTTTCGATGCCGAGCCACTCCATTTCTCAATAGAAGGCAGTCCGCACGATTGTGGGGTATCGCGAATCAACACGTAAGCAATGATAGCGATAAAGATAGCTACTGCAGCGGGGAAGGCATACGTACCAATGAGGAAGTACATCTTTTCATCGGTGCCGTAGAACCAACTACCAAACCAAATTGCACCATACGCTGCCATGGGACCCACGAGGGCACCACCGACGTTATGGGCACAGTTCCACACACTCATCCACGTACCACGCTCTTTGATAGAGAACCAACGCGTCATCACACGTCCGCACGGAGGCCAGCCCATTCCTTGGAACCAACCCACGAGGAAGTTGAAAGCACCTATCAAGAAGATAGCAAGCGCCTTTTGCTCGCTGAAGTACTGGATAGGAACAATCATAAACATCATGGCTACAGACGAGAGCACGAGTCCCAGAGGCAAGAAAATGCGGGCATTACTGCGGTCGCTCACACTTGCCATAATGAACTTAGAAAAGCCGTATGCAAGTGCATTCATTGCCAAAGCGGTACCCAGCTCACCCTTCGTGAAACCAAACGGTTCCAACATAGGGATAGCCATCGAAAGATTCTTTCTAACAAGATAGAAACCAGCGTATCCGATAAAAATACCGATAAAGACTTGCCATCTTAGACGGCGATATTCGGCATCGGCTTCTGGTCCTGTTCGTTCTGGCTTAAAAGCCGGAGGAGTCAAAAAATTACTCATATTGTTTCATCAATTATTTGTTGTTAATATATTTATTCGTTTAGTTTGCGGGTTGCTTCAACATCGAGTGCTTCGGCGATGATAGAAATGGGATTCATCACGGTTACACCTGTCGACATCTCAATTTGCCACTTGCACGTTTCGCATTCGGTAGCAACGCAATCGGGATGGACTTCTTTGATGTTTTGGAAAAGTCCCTCGCCAATGGCTTGCGAACGCTCGTAGTTCTCTTTCTTAAAGCCATACGTGCCACTGATGCCACAGCACTGCGATTCCAGCATCACAAAATCAATGTTCGGAATCATACGCAACAACCGTGTGCTGTACGGAACCCAGCCCATGCGTTCCATGTGGCAAGCACTGTGGTAGGCAATGCGTTTGCGGTAGTCAGCACGGAAAGCGAGTTTGATTTCGCCTTTTTCAATGAGCTGGTACAAGAAGCGTGTTACGAGGCTGATGCTGTCGCGTACATCGTGGTTGTCAATGTTGAGCAAATGCTCGTACTCATCACGCATGGTGAAGGTGCACGTAGAGGAGGTTGTGAGGATAGGGTGTCCTTTTGTAATGGCTTTACGCATTGATGCCATATTCACCTCACCTTGCCGTTTAGCCTGCTCGGGCATGCCGTTAGCGATGAGGGCAACCCCACAACATTTCTCTTTTTCCAGCAGATGCACACCATACCCCACAGCGTTCATCACTTTGACAAAATCCTTGCCCAACTGCGGGTAGTTATAGTTCGCATAACAGCCGTGGAAGTAACTCACGTGCTTGTTGTATTGGTTTTGGTTGGGAGCCGCTTCTTTCTTAAACCACGTCTCAAATTTTTGGCTTGCGTAGTTGGGGAAAGTGCGGTGCTTATCAATGCCCATCACGCCGTGCAGCAGAGCCTTAACGGGTTTGAGTTTGAGGAGCGGATTGACGATGGGTGCAAAAGGTGAAGTCATACTGCCCACAAAGTCGGTGTTGGCGAGCATCATATCCCGCAGTTTCGGCTTCTGGGTGCTATATTTAATGCGTGCTGCTTGGATAATATCGGCAATGCGTACGTCGTTGGGACATGCCACTTCGCAACGTTTGCAGTTGAGGCACATTTTCAAGGCTTCGTTAAAGAACTCTTTATCTTTGAGGCGATAACGTTCGCCATCAGGACCGGCTTGTTTGGGACCAGGATATAAAGGTGTAACTGCCGACACAGGGCAATATACAGTGCAGATTGAGCATTTCAAACATTGTTCAAAATTGTTGACGCTCACATTTTTTGTCTGAGTTTCGGTTGCCATAGTTCGTCAGTTTTTATTTTACGATATTATGTACGACTTGCAAAGCGGTGAGCATATCCACGCCAGCAGCGTCAAGTCGCTTAATAGTATTGTGTCCGCTGAGGATTGAACCAACGGCATATAGGTTGGCGATGGTCTTTCCTGCCCGCTCGCAGTGCAGGTTAGAGTCGGTTTTTACGCCCATCTCCATGTACGGTTGCGGGTCGGTAACCTCAATTTTTGCCCAGTTGGTGCGGTCAAGTCCTAAATCGTCCACATCAACTCCCAAAGCGGGTTCATACACATGAGTGTAATCGGCTGCCAAGCCACGACTCATAAACGAACCAGTCGCCAAGATGAAATGGTTGGCTTCTAAAACGGTTCCGTCTAATTTAGCGGTTTTCACACCTTTGAGCGTCTCGCCTTCCCAAACGCCTTCCACCACTTGGTCGCCCGTGAAGAATGTTCCACCGAGTTCCGTAAAACGTTTCCGCAGCAAGGTCGCTATTCTCACGCCCGACACCGAAGGAGGTAACGTGGCAACATAGTTCGCAGGTGTTTTGATAAGTTGAAGCAGTTGGTCGGCTTGGGCGTTGCTTTTTATGCCAAGCACTGCGGGCAACAGCACCATATCGTAATCGTTGCTCGTTAGGCGGTTCACCTCGTCAGCAATGCTTGCAATGAGGTTGTGTTGCTCTATCACTTTGGCAATGTTGGTAGAACGCATCTCGGTTGGACTTTGACGCAATGCTTGCAACTCGGGCAACGTGAAAGCCTTTATATCCACTTCCACACCCCGCTCACGCAAACCAGCGGCAATAAATTTGGTAGGTAAATCGAGGTAGTTGACGATGTTTACCAATGCCACACGTTTCCAAGGCATCGAATCGGGATTTTGCACCGTAACCATCCCTTCCACACTCAGCCAAGTCGGCATCAGTGCACCTATAGGAGTGATACGCCAATGATTGCTGGTCGTGTCGCCGAAAGTGGCTATCTTTGCTTTTTCGAGGAGTTGCTTCGCTTGTTGAGCCAACTGTTCCACGTCTGTTATTTTCTTGTAAGGATGCTTCTCGCTCAGCTTTGCAATCGCACCAATGGGGTCAGCAATCGCCTTACCTTGCTCGTCAAAGCCGAGTAGGTCAAACGAACCGCTACCAAAGTGCAAGCTATTCTGTCCCGCACTCACCAAAGCCACCTCTTTGCCAGCCTCAGCCAACGCAATGCCCGCTGTCAGTCCGCTCAGTCCACCACCGATTATAATAACGTCAAATTTCATAGTATTCGACCCTCCTTTCCTTTGCTAATTTGTCCACTCCGAGCAAACCCTGATAAATAGTGGCTGTCAGTTGTGCTTCGGCAAGGTTGTCGCCCCAAGCAACGGGTTGCATACCTTTCCAACGTTCGTTCATAAAACCAGCAAGGTCGTTGATGGCTCGTTGGGCTCCATCTTCCTCACACATCACACCCGCAGTACGACATGCACACAACTCGCCTTGACAAGTACCCATACCCACCCGCGTACGACGACGCAGATTGATGAGGTTATGTACGTGCAACTTAGTTACCGCATACCTTATTTCGCCCACACTGACTCCCTCGCATTCGCACACCAACGCATCATTACTCACATCGCCATGCTTCACATTTGCATCTAACGTTCCATGACGACCTTCGGAAGCCTTTTGGGCAAAACTATATTTTTGTGGTTCGGGCTTCTTTTCGCTACCTGGAAGTGGGGTAGTGGCTGTTTGGCAGGTCTTAGTAACCCCCAATTTTTGGCAAACAAGGTCGGTAACCTCTTCCGCCATAAGCCGATAAGTCATCATCTTACCACCCGTTATGGTGGCAAAGCCTGCTAAGCCATCGCGTTTCTCGTGGTCAAGCGTTACGATACCGCGACTAATGCTACGCCCCGTTGGGTCATCATCGCTCGCAACTAAAGGCCTAACGCCCGCATAAGCACGCAAGATACGAGTCGTTCCAAGCGACGGTGCAAGCTTCATACCCTCCGTCAGTAGCACCTCCACTTCTTCGGGGGTTACACGCATATAATCGCATTCCTCAATAGGTATACGGTCGCTCGTCGTTCCAATCACACAAACGGCATCGTCAGGGACAAGAATATCTGCATTAGCGGGTTTACGGCAACGGTTAATCACCATATTATTTACGCGGTGCCCAAAGATGAGCAGCGAACCCTTGGCAGGGAACATACTAATTTTCACGCCTGCCATTTGAGCAATCAACATACCCCAAATACCAGCCGCATTGATGGTAATCGAGGCATACACATCGAACATCTCGCCGTTATGATTGTTGCGTAATTTTACACCCACAACGCGTGTTTGCTCAATAATCAGTTCCACCACTTCGTGATATACAAGCACTTCAGCACCATGCAGTTGGGCATCCAACACGTTCGCCATCGTCAATCGGAATGGATCAACGGAAGCATCGGGAATTTTTACGGCACCAATAATTTCGGGATTAACGGCAGGCTCCATGATTTTGGCGAGTTGGGGATCAATAATCTCGGCACGTATGCCTGCTTCAGTACATTTTTGAACAAAAGTAGCTTGATAATTGAGGTCATCTTCGGGGAGCGTGATGAAGAGTCCTTCTGTCTCCTCAACGCAATGGCGTGCAATCTTGCGAAGAATCATGTTTTCTTGTATGCACTCGGTCGCACCTTCATGGTCGGTTACTGCGTACCGTGCACCGCTGTGTAGAAGTCCGTGGTTACGACCTGTTGCACCCGTAGAAAAGTCATACCGTTCTACCAAAAGAACTTTCAGCCCTCTCATCGCACAATCGCGTGCGGTTCCTGCACCTGTGATGCCTCCACCTATCACAACTACATCATAATTTTTGCGTTGTGTATTCATCAATTTTGTTTTTATAACCCAATCTTTGACACATGCCAATCACGTAGGTTAATAGTTGTTTTTTTATGGTTTATAAGTGTATCCAAAAATGTAAACTCTTCCATTAAATTTCCTAAAAATGTAATGTCGAGTTGCCAATTTTTAGCAAAAGTAGAATTTATTTTTATTATAAAAAATTTTTTTAGCACTAAACAATAAAAAAATATGGAAATAGCATTTTAGGGGGAGTTTGTTATTATAAAATATTGTGTATTTTGACGATTTTGGTAAAACGTTGTTTAAAAACAAAAAAACGAGTTTGTGCCTCGCTTATTGTTTTATAAAATATCGTGAATGATTATTGTTGAATCAACTCGCCGATTTTTTCCAGTCGGTCAAGCGTCTCGTCAATATGAAAAACTAATTGTGGAATGATTCGCAACTGGTGCCGTTCTAATTGCCCAAGTTCACCACGAATCTTTTTGGCTTGCTCTTCGCTGATAAAATGGTACATTTCCTCGCTTCTTTCGGACGGGAAAATGCTCAAAAAAACGTGTGCCAAACTCAAATCGGGCGACACGCGTACTTCACTAACGGAAACAAGCACCCCATTTTTTTCTTTTGTATACCGAAGAAAAAGGGTGCTTAAATCTTTTTGGATAACTTTGGCGATTTTCTGTTGTCGAGTCGACTCCATACTATCGCTTTTGCTTAACGTTTGTGTCTGCCCTCACACGCAACGGACAACTTTTTGCGTCCTTTGGCACGACGAGCCGCTAACACACGGCGACCATTAGCAGTAGCCATTCGTTCCATAAAACCGTGTTTGTTACGTCTTCTGCGTTGAGAAGGTTGAAATGTACGTTTCATATTACTAAATAGTTCAAAAAATTACTCTTTACTTTGCAACGAAATAGTGCAAAAACTCAACGAAGGTATAAAATCTTTTTGTATCTACAAAATTTTTTACTTTTTATTATTTTTTGTTACCTTCGCACTGCAAATTTATTTTGGACTTTAACGTTTAATTTATTTTTTTGATAAGAGGTGGTACAAACACATAGCGATTACATTATAGAAATACAGCATATTTCTAAGTGTTTTGCCGATGGCAAGTATGTATTGTCAGACGTGAGTCTGAATATCCGTAGAGGAGAATTTGTTACTATTTTAGGTCCGTCAGGGTGTGGAAAGACGACTCTGTTACGGTGTTTGGGAGGTTTTTTGCAACCCACAAGCGGCACCATCACCCTCAATTCGCAGGATTTACTATCGTTGCCTGCCCATAAACGACCTATCAATACGGTTTTTCAAAAGTATGCTCTTTTCCCGCATTTGAATGTGTATGATAATGTGGCTTTTGGCTTGAAGTTACGTGGCGTAGAAAGGCAAGAAATCAATCGGCAGGTGAAAAAAGCCCTCAAAATGGTGGGCATGACCGACTACGAATGGCGTGATGTTAATTCGCTCAGTGGCGGACAACAACAGCGTGTAGCCTTTGCAAGAGCCATCATCAACAAGCCCGATGTACTTTTGTTGGACGAACCGTTGGCGGCGTTGGATTTGAAGATGCGTAAAGATATGCAACTTGAGTTGCGGGAAATGCACAAGCAGTTGGGTATAACCTTTATTTACGTTACGCACGACCAAGAAGAAGCCCTCACGTTGAGCGATCGCGTGGTGGTGATGCGAGAAGGACAAATCCAGCAAATCGGAACGCCCACTGACATCTACAACGAACCACAGAATTGTTTTGTGGCGGATTTTATTGGCGAAAGTAATATCTTGGATGCCACGATGATAAAAGATGAGTTGGTGCATTTCTGCGATGTGGATTTTCCATGTGTGGATAAGGGTTTTGGCGAGATGCAGGCGGTGGATGTGGTGCTGCGACCAGAAGATATTTATATTGCTGAATATCAACAAGATAATAAAGCCCACGAAAATTTATGGCAACTGAAAGGTGAAGTTAAAAGTTGCATCTTTAAGGGCGTACATTACGAAATGGCAGTGCTGACGGACAACGGATACGAGTTGTTGGTGCAGGATTACCACGCTTTTGAGGCGGGAACGTATGTGGGACTGCTCATCAAGCCCGAAGATATACAAGTGATGAAGAAAGAGCGTACGGAAAATACGTTCTATGGAGAGGTTTTGTCCGACAATCAGATACGTTTTTTGGATACCAAATGGCAAGTGTCGGCTGAGCAGTTGGTTGGCTTGACAGTGGGGGATCCAATCGTCGTGTCGTTTGATTTTGATGCGGTTGTGTTGGAGGACGATTTTGCGGAGGGCCAACTCAGTGGCGAGGTGCATTTTATCCTTTACAAAGGTAATTACTACCATTTGACCATCCGCAGTGAGAGTTCGGAGGATATTTTTGTGAATACGACCGATGTGTGGGACGATGGCGACCAAGTGGGCATACATTTAGATACAGACAAAATTCGGATAAAAAAGCAAGTGATTTAATATGTTTCATTTCAACGACATCCATACACGTTCGCGGTGGGCTTGGCCGTATATCATTTTTCTGTTTTGCTTTGTGGTGATGCCCCTCGTTATGATTGTGATTTATGCTTTCGAGGATAATACGGGTGCTTTTACGTTGAATAATTTTGTTCGCTTTTTTACGCGTTCGGAGGCGATTAACACGTTTTTTTATTCGTTGGGAATAGCTTTTTATACCACTTTGGTGTGTTTCCTGTTGGGTTTTCCGGCTGCGTATTTTATGGGCATGGAGGAATACAAAGTGAGTACGGTTTTGGCGATGTTGTTCATTTTGCCGATGTCGTTTAACTCGCTTCTGCGGACGATTGCAACCGTTGAAGTGTTTAGTTTGGCGAACATTCCGTTGGGCGAAGGGACGCTGATGTTTGGTATGGTGTATAATTTTTTGCCGTTTATGATTTACCCGATTTATAACACGATTCAGAAGATGGATAAGTCGGTCATTGAGGCAGCACGCGACTTGGGAGCCAATCGCAAGGAGGTTTTTATCAAAATCATTTTTCCGCTGTCGATGCCTGGGGTTTATTCGGGAATTGCGATGGTTTTTATGCCGACTGTTTCCACGTTTGCCATCACGGAGTTGCTTACGCGTAACAAAATCAAACTGTTTGGTTCGATTATCCAAGAGAATATCCAGTCGGGTGTGTTGTTGAATTATGGTGCGGCGTTGTCGTTTATCATGTTGGTTTTCATACTTTTAACGAATCTTTTTAATAAAACGGAGGGCGTAAATGATGAAAAATAACGAATTATCCATATATCGTCGTATCGGGGCAAAGTTGTATTTGACCGTGCTTTTGTTGGCTTTGTACGTGCCGATTGCGGTGATCATTATTTTCTCGTTTACACAGACGAAGGTTTTGGGTAATTGGACGGGCTTTTCGTTGGGCTTATACACAAACCTTTTTATTGGCGAGGCTGGTCATTCGCTCAATATGGCGATTTTTAATACCGTTTTTATCGCTTTGGTAGCAGCTTTTCTTTCAACTCTCTTGGGAACGATGGCTGCTTTTGGCATTTTTTATACACGCTCTCGCATCCGCAATAAAGTGTTGATGGTCAACCAAATACCGATTATCAATCCCGATATTATCACGGGTGTGAGTTTGTTTTTGCTGTTTGTTGCGTTGGGTATTTCGCGAGGAATGATTGCCGTGATTATCGCCCACATCGTATTTTGTACGCCCTACGTGGTGCTGTGTGTTATGCCTCGCTTGCAAAAAATGCCTGCCAACTTGTACGAAGCGGCTATTGACCTCGGAGCCACGCCTTCGCAGACATTTTACAAAGTAATCATTCCCGAACTTTTGCCGGGTATGGTAAGTGGCTTTGTGCTGTCGCTTGCTTTATCAATTGACGATTTTGCCGTTACGCTCTTCACCAAAGGCAGTGACGGACTCAATACGCTATCAACATATATTTATGCTGATGCACGAAAAGGTGGACTTACGCCAGAATTAAGACCACTTTTTACAATTATTTTTGTAATTTTGTTAGTTTTATTAGTTGTTATCAATTTCAGAAGTAAAAAACATGAAGAAGATTAAACCCATTTTTTTCATACTCCTCGTTGCGTTTGTTGGAGTAATGACATCTTGCCAAAAAGAAGCAAAAAGGGCAGATAATGTGCTAAAAATCTACAATTGGGCGGATTATATAGATGAGGAACGTGTGCTCGCAACCTTCCCAAAGTGGTACAAAGAGCAAACGGGCGAAGATATTGAGATTATTTATCAAACCTTTGAACTCAACGAAACGATGCTTGCAGAGATTGAGATTGGGCACGAAGATTATGACCTGATTTGTCCTTCGGAGTACATTATTGAGCGGATGTTGAACCAAAATTTGCTCTTGCCGATAGATAAATCCATCATTCCCGATAGCATCAACTATTTTGGCAACGTGTCGGCTTATGCAGCGGAGCAATTCGAGAAAATGGCACCCGATGAACGAACTAAGGTGAGCGACTATGCAGTGGGTTATATGTGGGGAACGACTGGCTTTTTGTACAATCCCAATTTTGTGCAGGATAGCGAAGTTACCACGTGGGGTGCGATTCTCAACGAGCGTTTTGTGGATAAAGTGTTTATGAAAGACGCTTTCCGCGATGTCTATTCGGTGCTTGTGCAGTACGCTTACAAGGACGATATTGCTTCGGGAGACGAAAATAGAGAGGATTTGGTTTCGGATATTCCTTTGGAGGCTGTGGATAGTGTAGAGCGTCTGCTGTTGCGTGCCAAACAGAATATCGCGGCTTGGGAAGTGGACTTTGGCAAGGAAGAAATGGCGAAAGGCAAGGCATGGCTGAATCTGCTTTGGTCGGGCGATGCACAGTGGGCGATTGATGAAGCAAAAGAAATGGGTTTAGAATTGCGGTATACGGTGCCTGTAGAAGGAAGTAATGTGTGGTTTGACGGTTGGTGCATTCCTAAATATGCTAAAAATATCAAAGCGGCGACCTATTTTATCGATTATATGTGCCGTGAAGATAATGCGATTGCCAATATGGAGGAAATTGGTTACGTCAGTGTTGTGGCAACCGATAAGGTGTTGGAGTGGGCGATTGACGAGGATTTTGACTCAATTGATGTGTCGTATTTCTTTGGTGAAGAAGCCAAGCAAATACCAGTGAATCCCGTTTATTACCCGTCTATTGAAACGATTGAGCGGTGTGCGTTGATGCACGATTGTGCCGACAAAACGGAATATATGCTCGCGATGTGGAGTAGGGTGAAAGGCGATAACTTGAACCGTTTTATGATTTGGTCGCTTTCAGTGTTAGTGTTGGTTTTAGTCGTGGTTATAGCCGTTCGTTTTGCACGCAGACAGAATATCGGTGGCATAGTCCAACAAAAAAAACGCACCATGAACAATAAAAGTTTGTTGATACTCTGTTTGATGGCCTTGTCAGTGGGTTCAGCATACGGTGAAGAAAATGCGTTGGTGGTGCAAGAAAAATACGAAGAAATTAAAGAATGTTTCGAAAGACGGCAAAAAGGGACGGATATTTTATTGCAAAACTACCTCAAAGATTATCCGTACACGCCTTATTTTGACGAAATCACGATGATGACAGGCATTTTGCAAACCGAACAAGAAAATTATGCCCAAGCCAAACGAACCCTCACTGAGGTGAATAAACACAAAGTCAGTCAAGCCGACCGATACCAATGTAATTATTACATCGGTTATTGCACGCTGATGCAGGAAGGTTTTGAGGAATGTATGGAGTACTTCTTGCCACTTACGCAAAAGGAAAATTTATTCAAACCATACGCTATTTACTATTATGCTTACGCCAATTATACGTTGCAGCGGTATGATGAGGCGTTGAAATACTTCTTGGAAATTGAAAAAGATTCGACTTACCAAAATACTGTGCCATATTATGTGGCACAAATTTATTATATGAAAAATGACCTTGCAGAAACCCAAAAACGTTGCGAGGAATTGTTGAAGAAAAAAACAAAAAATGAAAATATAGGAGAGATTCATCGTATTTTAGGTGAAATCAACTACCATAAAGGCGAATATCGCAAAGCGATTATGAACCTTTCGAATTACCAGAAAATGTTTTCCAAAAAAGGGAAAGAATTGGTGCGTGAAGATGTGTATATATTGGGTATTTCGAATTATCACCTCAAACAATACAACGATGCCACCCAATATCTCAAAATGGTTAAACATCAAAAAGATACAATCTCCGAAAATACGTACTTGCATTTAGGGCATTGTTATTCGCTTTTGCGGAACAAAGGACAGGCACGATTGGCGTATCAAAATGCGTATCAAATAGGTATAACGCCTACCATCAAGGAGGAAGCCATGTACAATTATATTCTGCTTTCCTATCCTGCGGCTTCGGCTTTTGGCGAAAATATCCAAGCATTTAAGGATTATTTAGCACAATTTCCCAACTCAATCCACCGCGATGAAATCAAAGAGTTGATGGTTAATTCGCTCGTAGGTGCAACCAATTATCAAGCGGCTTTGGAAGCGTTGGAAGAAATAAAAGATAATAATCCCAGAATTCAAACCATCAAACAATTTCTGTTGTATCAAATTGGAGCAGACGCTTTTATGCAGAACCTTTTTGAGATGGCAAGAGATGATTTTGAATTGGTTATCCGCTACAATAATGCGACCATGTATCAAACAGACGGCTATTTTTGGCTCTCGGAAATATCCTACCGCTTGCAGAGTTACCAAGAGGCCAAAAAATATATGGAAATTTACCAAAAACAAAGCAACAAAAATCAATCACCAAATCTGGGAGAATCGCACTATTTAGACGGTTATATTAAGTTCCAGTTGCGAGATTATGAAAGTGCCAAAAACGCTTTTAATCAATATGTGAAAATCGCTGACAAAGAAAAAGTAACGTATGCAGACGCCCTGAACCGCTTGGGTGACTGTTATTACAATAATCGTAACTTTGACAAAGCCACCAACTGCTACAATCAAGTCATTGCCATGCGTGCTACTGGAGCCGATTATGCCACCTTTCAGTGTGGTTATTCGTTTGGGTTGATGCGGCAATATAAAGCCAAAATGAACAAAATGCAGAACCTCGTTATCAATTATCCAAACTCCGATTTTGCTGACGATGCATTGTATGAATTGGCTCGTGCAGCCCTCGAAAGTGAAGACGCCAAAGAGGCTATCAAAGCCTACAAACAACTTTTTAATAGTTATCCCAATAGTCCGCTTAATTGTAAAGCCTCGTTGGAATATGCTATGATTTACCACGCAACACGTGATTTTCCCAATGCCATTGATGCTTTCAAACACACCATCGAGACCTATTCGGGTACGGACGAAGCCTATATGGCACTGGAGGGCTTGCAACAAGTGTATATCGAAACGAATAACATCAACGAATACCTCGTTTATTCTAAAAAGTTACCTCAGTTGAATATGAACGTAACCTCGCAAGAAGATTCGCTTATCTACATCACTGCTGAGTTGCAGTATATGAAGGGTAACTACGAGGAAGCGGTTAAAGGGCTAACATCGTATATCAATCTCTTCTGTTCGGGTGGAAGGCACTGTACGGCTGCCTATTACTATACGGCGGATAGTTACTATCGTTTGGACGAGTTTGACAAGGCTTTGACGCATTTCCAATCGTTGGTTAAAATACAAGGTAACCCGTTTATGGAGCAAGCATATACACGCATAGCGGAGATTTTGTTTGATAAAGAAGATTACCAGACGGCGATGTTTTATTTCAAAAAAATGCAGTCCGTTGCGTCCAATCCATCGGATAGACAAGTGGCAAGCATAGGCGTTTTGCGGTGTAGTCGTAACTTGAATGACAACAATACGACCATTGAAATTGCAACCGACATTCTGACCGACAATACGATTGATGACGAATTGCGAAACGAAGCCATGTACAGTAGAGCCAAAGCCTATTTGGAAAACAATAATTCGGGTTTGGCACTCGGTGATTTGGTGTATTTGGCAAAGGAGGTTAGAACGTCTATTGGAGCCGAATCAAAGTATATGTTGGCACAAGTGTATTTCAATATGAACAACATCAAACAAGCCGAAGAGGAGGTGATGGATTTCACGCAAATGAACACTTCGCAGCAGTATTGGTTGGCGAAAAGTTTGATTTTGCTTTCGGATATTTATGTCAAAAAAGGAGACACTTTCCAGGCAAAACAGTACTTGATTTCACTCCAAAATAATTACAAAAAAGAAGATGATATTCAGTTGCTTGTGTTGGAAAAAATCCAGCAAATAGATATACTTGAAAAACCACAACCCACTAATTCTTCCGCTGATGATTTGAGTTCTGAAACGGTGTAGGTGGGCATAAACGATAAATAATTACAGTTATGAAAAAATATATTATTCTCTGCAGTTTGAGCATATTGGCAACTCTGAGCCTTCAAGGGCAAGATAACGTCCCTGTGGACTCCGAATCAGTTGCTTCGCAAAACACATCGGAGCAAGTGGATACGAGCCAAACCAAAGCAGAACCGATACAACCGATGAGTGTAGTGGTTGAACGGACTTTTTATCCTATCATTCAAACTGCTGGCAAAATCAACACACCCTTGCAGACCCTCACGCAAACTCCCAAGCCCATTGATGTCAACTGCTCGTACCTATCCCTGCCTTTACGTACGCAAAATAATTTCAATCCGTTGGTTTGCTCGCCAACCGATTTTACGACGGGTAACACTACAGCGGGTTATGTGCAGGTTGGGGGAGGGTACATCCTTTCGGATTTTGACTTCTTCTATCGTGTGCGTACGGAGCAAAAAAAGAACTTAGACCTCTCGGCCAATCATCATAGCCAATGGGGATTGAAACAGATGGGACTCAGTAAGTTAGGGGTTGATTATTCGTTGGTGGGTAAAAAAGTCATTTATCACGTCAAGGGTGGGGCTTCGCTTACGAACTTCACCTACTATGGACGCTATTATAATGGCAATGACGACTTGACCATCACTCGTCTGGCAAGCTTAAAAAGCAACGACCAAGCCCTCCATTATAGAGCGAATGTTAATTTCGGAATCAAATCATTGCCTCAAAAAACGATGCAATGGTCGCTCCAAACGGGTTATCATGCCTTGTTTATCCCTTCGAAAGTCCTTGAGCATTCTATCAAAACCTACTTTGACCTGTATGTTAACCTGCAAGAGTCGGGACATCGGATAGGTTTAGATGCCTTTGTGCAGAATACTTTCTTGCAGGTAGACAAGTCAATGCATATAGACGAAGCCGACTACAACGTGCGTCATGCGGTGCGAATCGAGCCTTATTATGCGTTCCAAAGTAACCGTTTGCGGGTGCATGTGGGCTTGAATGTGGACTTCAATATCGGCTCGGGCAAACAATTGAGTAGTTCGGACGACTTGAGTTTTGCCCCTTCGTTGAACTTTAAAACCGAATATGATATAACCGACAATTGGCTCACCGCTTTTGCGAACGTAACGGGAAAATATGCTGTCAAAGATTTAGAAACCAAACTCTCGCAAGTCCCTTACATCAACATCGCCGACCAAATCACGTCGCACTCGATTGCGGCTTATACGCCAATAGATATTGCTTTTGGAATTTACTTGCGACCGTTGACCAACTGGCTCATCGTCTTACGGGGTAGTTTTGCTTCCTTGCAGAATCAGCGGTTTATGTTGCAACCCACGCTTACCCCTAAAAAACTCTCCTATTTGCCTGCTGATGGGAAGGATTACCTAAAAAAAAGCCAAGTTAATTTTAGGCGTTGGGACTTTGGGGTGCAGACCCATTATCATTTCCGAGACGTGATTACGTTCTACGCACAAGGAAACTATTTCTTCTATAAAAAAATGGATTATTCCGACTTTTTAGAGAGCAATAAGGCGATGTATTACAACAATATAGATACCTCTCTCATCTATGATCGACCAGACTGGACGGCAGACGCTCGCCTTGACATTCATTTTAATAGCCATTGGGCGTTGTATTCTGACAACCATTTTGCAGGGAAACGTAAGGCCATGACGCTCATGGGACCAGTAGAACTCCAACCGACCATAGAAGTCAATGCGGGTATTCAATACACGTTTAATCGTTGGTTGATGTTCTATGCACAGGCGAACAATATCCTCAATCGCCAACACGATATTTATTACGGCTACCAGTCGCAGGGACTTAACGTGTTGGTTGGCTTCCGATGGGTCTTTTAACGCGATTTGAAGATATTTTGAAAAAAGGCGGTGTGAAAACATCGTCTTTTTTTATGGGAGAAGTTTTTTTGCAAAGTTTTGGAACTTGAAATCGTTGTATTGTCTTTTATTTAGTTGCGTTTGTGGACAAAAAAGATAAAATGGTGAAAATGGCAAAAGCGGGCATTTTTGGTACTTGGAACCGTTGTATTCTCTCTTATTTAGGTTTGTTTGCAAAAAAAAATAAAGTAGATATTTTGGATGGCTAAAACATTGTATTTCTTTAGTTACCTTTCGCGAGCAAAAAAGATGACATAGTAAAGTAGATTTTGTGCCTAAAATCGTTGTATGCTTTTTTATTTAGTTGTCTTTATGGGTAAAACGATTCTAACCAAAAGTGCCTCATCAAAAAATCCATCCAAATTGTCGCTAAAAAAAAGCGTCTTCCACAAAAGCAAAAGACGCAAAAAATCCATTCAACTTATAGCCAACTTAAATCCGCTCCAAAACGAGTTGCACCAATTCTTTGATGCGAGGCTTGTAGTCGGTGTTAGCGGCTTCCCGCTTGCGTTGAGCAACCACACAACAAACCGTAACCGCCTTATGTCCCATCAGCAAACTCAACGCTGCAATCGCCGAACCTTCCATCTCGTAGTTGTTGATTCGCTCACCGTTGTAACGGAAAGCCGAGATTCGCTCGTTGATGTCTGGCACCGCAATGTCGCACCGTAAAACACGTCCTTGTGGGCCATAGAAGCCGTTGGCAGCAATCGTGCAACCCTTCACCATGTCGTTTTGAGCAATGCGGTTCATCAATTCTTCGTTTGCCTTTACCACATACGGACGAGCGGCTTTTTGGGGATAATGAATAAAGTCCACCAAAGCGTTTTCAAAGTCCACGTCAGCAATGCGGTCGCGTCCGTCATAAAACGCAAGCACCCCGTCAAAGCCAATGGAGCGTTGGCTCACCAAGAACGTTCCCAGCGGAATATCCTCTTGCAAAGCCCCACAAGTCCCGATACGCACAATTTCCAAACTCGTATGCTCTGCCTTCTCGCACCGACTTTCCAAATCAATGTTGGTCAGTGCGTCCAATTCGTTGAGCACAATATCTATATTATCCGTCCCAATTCCCGTACTGACGCACGAGATTCGTTTGCCTTTGTACTTGCCCGTAATGGTGTGAAATTCACGACTTTGGATGTTGCATTCAATGCTCCCTTCGTCCATAAAACTCGCCACCATATTCACGCGGTCTTGGTCGCCAACAAGGATGATTTTCTGAGCGATGTGTTGCGGCTGAAGGTGCAAATGAAAAATACTCTTGTCATCGTTGATGATGAGTTGCGAAGGTGGAAATGTTTTCATGCTTCTCCCCCTCCATAGGACAAAGGTTTGCTCTCACCACCTGCATTGCCCATCGGGATATTCCCGTATTGGCGTTCGTATTTGGCGATATTATCTTGCAAGGCTGCGAGCAGTTGTTTGGCATTACGCGGGTTCATAATAATCCGTGCTTGCACGTTACTTTGCTTTTGTCCGGGCATAATTCGTGCAAAATCCAAAATGAACTCTGCAGGCGAATGTGCTATGAGTGCCAGATTGGCGTAGGTGCCTTCTGCCACTTGTTCGGATACATGAATGTCAATTTTTTCTTCTTTCATATTCTTTTTTATTTAAATAGTTACCATTTTGTATATTGTCGTTTGTAATTACTGTTTGTGTTCAGCAAAAAGAAAGTCATCAAAGGTAAGAAAATATCGGCAAATAAAACCATAAGCCCAGAAAAAGGTCTTATATTGACACGTTTGGCAGTGCCGTTAATCAGTATTTTTTGTAAGCCCCATCGCAAAATAAATGCTCCCACAGCGACCATCTGTGCTTCAAAGCCTCCTAAAACAATCATCGCAATGACGGTTGCATAAAAAAGTCCTCTAAAAATGGGCTCTACGGTAAGGCGAATCTTGCTACTTGTGGTGTATTGTGGTGCAACACTCAAATGACGGCGTTTTTGTTTTACCCAAGTCTTCCAAGTCGTTTTTGCAGGCGTCCAAACGGTACTATCTTTGCCAAAACAGATAGCCACATTATTGTCATTGGCGATTTTTTGTACGATAAGGTCGTCGTCGCCAGCACGGTTGTGGGTTAGGTTGCGAAAACCACCCACTTCGTAAAATTTACTTTTACGATATGCCATGTTTCGTCCCACGCCCATGTACGCTTTGCCACTTTTTGCCAAACCCAAATAGAGCATTCCCACGGTCAGCGTATCGTATTCGATGAGTTTATTGAGTGTCGTTGATTTTTCAAAAACGGGACTGAAACCGAGCACCAAATCAATTTTTGGTTCAAAATGCGACATCATTTCCTTTATCCATTGGTTATTTGCGGGTCGGCAGTCGGCATCGGTGAGCAAAATATAATCATATTGTGCCGCTTTAACGCCCAACATGATGCCCAACTTTTTGGTGCTGGTCAAGTGCGTATCCTGAGGCACAAAAGTGAGTTTGACGTTGTCGTTGTTCAGTTTATAAATGTTTAAGACGTCATTGGTGCCGTCCACACTCCCATCATTAACCACAATAATTTCGTATTGCGGATAATCTTGCGTGCAAATCACTTGCAAATAGTCGCGTAAATTAACCTCCTCATTTTTTGCACACACAATAACCGATACGCCAGGCTGCTCCTTCGGTTCAATCTTTTTTGCCCGCAAACAGCCACTCATAAAGCGTCCATAATGGTATACTTCGTACAAAAAAAGGAACGCCAACACATACAAGAGATATATCTCTGTTTGGTTAAAATAAGTTTGTAAAAATTCTTGTATCATACTAATCATATATTAACTTCACATTATCCACCCACAAAGCATTGCCTTCATGCCCCACAAACGCCTCGTACCGTCCACACGACATCATCAAAATCATGTGCGTTGGCGTGTCATTGGGGTTGCCCCATTCTTTTTCTTGAATCGGTACGATTTTCCCTTTTGAATTGGTTGCTCGCATTTGCTGTCCAAGTCCCATGTACTCTTTGTACCAACTTTCGTGGGTTGGGTCGCCATAGAAGATAGGGAGCACGTGTCTGTTTACCCATTCTTTTTGGTCTTTAAAGTACCGTTCGTATGCCATTCCAACCCGCGAAGCATAGATATTGCCCTCTTGGTCTTCCCAGCGTTTTTGCAAAAACAGATACACTTCGGCTTCGTCGTGTCCATCTTGTTTTTTGGGAGCACCGAATCCTTTTGCATACCAAACCCACTGCTCAGGCGAGACGAGGCACTTATAGTCGAACATCAACGCCTTGGGTTTTTTGGTAAACGGCACCCCAAAATCCACATTTTGATACGGGTCGCTCGCTGTGGTGATAGGCTCAATCACGCGTCCCGTGTAAAGCGTTCCCGACACAAGTACCTTAATGTTGATCATCCCCAGCACTTTTACACCGAGCAGTTTAGCGTCCAATCGGCAACAATAGCCGTGTTCTTTATCGCGATATTCGGGAATCATGGAGCAAGCCGCTTTTTCAATCCCAATCACGTTTGCGTAGGCGTTACTCGTACCCCAAACAGAGCCATCTTCGCCGAATTTGTACGGTCCGTTTTTGCGAATTGTGTCTTTTTTGCCGATGGCGTATAAAATTTTCGTTTGTCCACCCAACAGAGCGGATTCTTTGATGTATCGCACCACCCAACTTTCCATATCTCCAAACGGAACAAGCTCTTCCACTTCACTCCAACACTGAAAAACGCTCCCACAAAACAAAAATAAAACAATGATTATCCGCTTCATTAGTCGTTTATTTTCAAATAATTACGTATTTTTTTCTATTTTTTTTGCAAAGATACATTTTTTTGCATTTTTTTTCCTATCTTCGTGCATATAAATTTTTAAAAACTTAAATGATATTATGAAAACACGTATTGAAAGCGACTTGATAGGCGAGTTGCAACTGAATGGCGATGTGATGTATGGTGTGCAAACTCAACGCGGTTTGGAAAACTTCCCTATCAGTAAATTCAAATTGAGTGATTATCCAGATTTTATTCATGGTTTGGCTTGGACAAAGTGGGGTGCTGCTATCGCTAACCACGACTTAGGCTTGCTCTCTGATGAGATTTACAATGCCATTGTACAAGCTTGCAAGGAACTTTTGGATGGCAAACACCACGAATTTTTCCCAGTGGATATGATTCAAGGTGGTGCTGGTACAACAACCAACATGAATGCTAACGAAGTTATTGCTAACAGAGCATTGCAAATTATGGGACACGAATTCGGTGAATACCAATTCTGCTCTCCTAACGACCATGTAAACTGCTCGCAATCTACCAATGACGCTTATCCAACGGCTATTCACTTGGGCTTGTACGCTATCAACTTCAAATTGATTGAACATTTTGAGATGCTCATCAAGAGTTTTGAAAAGAAAGCTGACGAGTTCAAACACATCTTGAAGATGGGTAGAACACAGTTGGAAGACGCAGTACCTATGACCTTAGGTCAAACATTTGGTGCTTTTGCTTCTATTTTGCGTGACGAAGTTGACCACTTGAAATGTGCTGCTGACGAATTTTTGACCATCAATATGGGTGCAACGGCAGTTGGTACAGGTATTTGCTCCGTTCCAGGTTATGCTGAAAAATGTACCGAAGCGATCGCAAAAGTTACAGGTTGGAAAATCAAAAAAGCAGAAGATTTAGTTGCTGCAACTTCTGATACATCTTCGATGGTTGGCTATTCAAGCGTTTTGAAACGTATTGCAACCAAGATGAACAAAATCTGCAACGACTTGCGTCTTTTGGGTTCTGGTCCTCGTTGCGGTTTGCATGAAGTAGACCTTCCAGCACGTCAACCGGGTAGTTCAATCATGCCAGGTAAGGTTAATCCTGTTATCCCTGAGGTTATGAACCAAATCAGTTACAAAGTTATCGGTAACGATTTGTGCGTTGCAATGTGTAACGAAGCGGCTCAAATGGAGTTGAACGCAATGGAACCCGTTATGGCACAATGCTGCTTCGAAAGTGTTGAAATCTTGATCAACGGCTTCGATGTATTGCGTATGTACTGCGTTGATGGCATTAAGGCTAACGAAAAACAATGCGAAATCTACTTGAAGAATTCAATTGGTATCGTTACGGCTCTTAACCCAATCATCGGTTACAAGAACTCTACAAAGATTGCTAAAGAAGCATTGCAAACAGGTGGTTCAGTGTATGATTTAGTACTCAAACACGGTGTCCTCAACAAAGAAGAATTGGATACGATTTTGAGTCCTGAAAACACAATCAAACCTGTTAAATTGAATATCAAACCTCGTAGAGAGCCCATCTCTTAATTATCTAATTGTTTATAAGAGATGCCCATTGGTTGAGTGAATATGCGTTTATTCAGCCAATGGGTTTTTATTTCAACGATTATGTCGGTTGGGGTTGCGAAAAGATATTTATGGTGTTTTTGTTGCGTTTTGTCGCTGGGTGTATCGGCTCAGAATGCACTCTATTCGTGGCGTACCTACCTTTCATACGGTTCGGTGCAGCAGGTGGTCAACACGCCCTCGGAGATTTATGCGTTGAGCAATGGGGCGTTGTTTTCGGTGGATAAACGGGATAAAACGATTTCTTATTACACGAAATTGACGGGTTTGACTGGCGATAAAGTGGCTTGTATGGCTTATGATTCGACCCGTACCCAACTCGTCCTCGCATACGAAGATGGCAAGATAGATTTTTTGCAAGCCGATGGCTCTATTATCTCGTTGTGGGACTTATTTTCGGCGAATTTTTCGTTTTCAAAACAGCCTCGCCAGATAGTTTTGCACAACCATTCGGCGTTTTTGGCGATGCCGTTTGGCATTTTAGAAATCTCGCTACCCAAACACGAAATCACGAACACTTTTTATGTGGGCGATGATGCTTCATACGTTGATTTACAATCAATTACATCGCTGAAAGACACGCTTTATGCTCTCGCCAATTCG
>JBGUYG010000069.1:0-3785 GCA_045118535.1 Paludibacteraceae bacterium | reverse complement strand
ATTTCATAGCGTTAAAAGTACTATTGTTAAAATTTAAAGATAAAATAGACGGCCAAAATCAAAAACAAGCCCGCTACAAGATGGTTCCAGCGAATCTGCAGATGAAAAACGAGCACCGAAAAGCACATAAAAACCACCAACGTAATCACCTCCTGCAAAATTTTGAGTTGAAAGAGATTAAACGGTCCACCATTTTCCACAAATCCGATGCGATTGGCAGGCACTTGCAGGCAGTATTCAAAGAATGCAATGCCCCAACAAAACGCAATCACGCCCATCATCGGCAACTTAGCGAACCAACTATATTCGCTCAATTTCAAGTGTCCATACCACGCCATGGTCATCATTATGTTGGACAAAAAAAGCAGTAATACAGCCAAAAATCCTCGTGTCATTTTCTTTCCATTTTTGATTACAAATGTAGATTTTTTTTATTTATGCAGAAAAATTTTTATTCCTTTGCGTGCGTTTCTTCCAATATCGCTTGATTTTAACACGCCAACCGATGATTCGTTGCGGAATTTTGATAATCCAACGGATAATTTTATTCCAAACAAACGCACATCTATCCGTCCAACCGAAGACAGGCTTGGGCAGCCCCGTTATTTGATAGGCTTCGTTGATGACGTTATCTATGCGTTGTTTTTGGAGAGTAAGCATTGGCTCCCGCAACTGAATGATACGAATGATAAAGGTCGGCGTTGAATAAAACCGAGATAACCATGTATGGCGACAGATTTCCTCACCCAAGTGATTGTATGCGATGGTGGTAATTGAATCGGGATGTTTGTTGTTTTGTAAATAGAGCGTTTTGGAAGTAGAGGCTTGCCATAAGAAAAAGGGATAATAAGGTTCCAGGTCTACATTGTCAAAATCGTAAGATCGCCCATTGTTTAGTATCTCTTTTGGGAAAGAAGCCTCCATTTGCTGGCGATGTTCGGCGTAACGAAACTCTTTGACGGCTTTTTTGGAAAACTTTTCGCGAATGAGATTGAGATTAAACACATTAAAAAATGGGTTGGTTACTAACGGATTGCCATCACGCGTCCCTACCGTTCCACCATCTGGGCAACCTGCATTGGCTATCCCATTCTCGACCACATAATCCACCAGACGCATCACGGCTTCTTTGTCCGTTATAAAGCAATCTTCATCTACATTGATGGCTATATCGCAATCGGTATGTTGCAACATCGTGTAAAAATAGCCATCAGCCGTTTGGTCAGTCAGTCGCACACACGGATACCCCCATGACTCGTACAACCCTTTGCTGAGTCGATATAGTTTCAGGTCAAACGAACGACAAAAAAATTTAATTATCATTTTATTATGTCTCTTAAAAGTTCAAGAATGGGCGTAATAAGTGCTTTTTTGAAATATATCCAATAAATCTGCCAGCGATACGTTTCCATCAGTCCATTTTTATGAGCATATTCAAACAAGAAAGCAAACGAATCACGTTTTTGTTTTCCTCGCCACACAAATTTGCGATGACTGATAGAATCGGGATAAATGATATAATGATACATTGCACACTCATTTTGAGCGATACGTTCAGCACTTAAATAACAACACGCCATAAAACAACTATCTTCCCCACTCTTTCCTTTTGGAAAACGTAAATTATGTGCATTGAGCCATGAACGCTGATAAATAAAAGAATAAAAATTGGATATATAATGGGCTAAAAGATATTTTTTCTGTGCAACGCTTAACATGCCATTATTTACCTTGGGATTAGCTAAAATACGACTTGTACCATCGTTATAGTCCATAATAACATTGGTGCAACTGAGTTGGGCATCGTATTGTTGAGCATTTGCATACAAAATTTCAAACATATCGGCTTCTACCCAATCGTCGGCATCCACAAAAGCAATATAGTCTCCTGTGGCTTTTTCAATCCCAATATTTCGTGCCTCGCCTGGACCGCTATTACAAGGAGTTTGCGTCAAAAAAAAACATATCTCGTCCCGCACAAAATAATCATTAACTAATTGAAAATCATTGTTTTGTAAGTATTTACGCAACACGTCAAAAGAATCATCGCCTCCGTGGTCGTCCACAAAAATAATCTCCAGACTCTGCAAGGTTTGCTTCAACAGACTTTCTAAACAAGTGATAATCACACCACTTGCACGAAAAACGGGCACTATGACAGATATTTTTGCCATTGGTTGCGAAGATACATATTTTTTTTTACTTTCGCAGAAGTATGAAAAAAAATTACCACAACTTACACGATAAACTCATCGATTGGTACGAACGCAACCATCGGGTTTTGCCGTGGCGAGAAACGAACGACCCGTATCGGATTTGGATTAGCGAGATCATGTTGCAACAGACTCGCGTGGCACAGGCGACGGATTACTATCATCGTTTCATCAATCGTTGGACTACGGTGGCAGAGTTGGCACAAGCAGACGAAGACGAGGTGTTGCTGATGTGGCAAGGGTTGGGCTACTACACGCGGGCGAGAAATATGCACAAAGCCGCTAAGATGATGGCTGAAAAGATGCCGACTTCGTGGGAAGAGTGGCGAGCAATGCCAGGCATTGGCGACTATACCGCGGGGGCTATTTGCAGCTTTGCTTTTAACCTGCCTTACCCTGCGATGGATGGCAATGTGTATCGGGTGATTGCTCGGCTGATGGACTGCGACATGGCGTTTGATACCACACAAGGCAAGAAGGTTTTCCAGCAGTTTGCGTGGGATTTATTGGACACCGAGCGACCTAAGTTGTGGAACCAAGCCATCATGGAATTTGGTGCGATATATTGTCTGCCACAGAACTGCGATTGCGAAAATTGCCCGATTCAGCACCATTGTTTGGCAAAACAACATCATACGGTGGCACTGTTGCCCGTCCGAAAGCCCAAAGCACCGCTCAAAGATAGGTTTTTTCATTACACCATTTTTATGGATAAAAACCGTCAAACCCTCATTCATCAACGCAAACAGAAGGATATTTGGCAACATCTGTGGGAGTTTTATTTGGAAGAAACCGACTCGCCTTCTGCCACGCCTCCCCTTTTAACCCACATCCTAAGCCACCAACGCATCCATGCTACTTTTCAGATACGTTTGGTGGATAGTCTGCCGAGTTTAGAGGGTTATAAAACGGTTGCGTGGAAGGATTTGGAGCAATATGCTTTCGCCCAACTGACCTTGAAAGCCTTGCAAAAACTCGGTTTGCAATAAAATTCGACAAAAAAGTTTTTATTTTGAAAAAAAAATGTACTTTCGCAATAGTTTTAAAGGCTATGGTTCTTTTGTGTAACAGCAAAAGCGAAGAGGGAAACAGGTGCAAATCCTGTACAGACCCGCTGCTGTAAGTCCTGCAAAAGTCGTTACAAAATGTCATTGTTCGCCCAGCGAATGAGAAGGCGTAACGAAATAGGATAAGTCAGAATACCTGCCACAGTCTACACTTGCAAGACTCCCGAGGAATGGAGAAAAGTGGTATGTTAAGGCTTATCAATTATTCAATTTTCCCGCTTTGTCTTGTTAGTGTACAAAGTAAAACAAAACACTAACGAATGCGAAAAAAATTGTTGATACTATCGTTTTTGGTCGGGTGGCAACTTATTTTTGCCCAAACGAGCGATTTGCAAAATGCTATTTTGGATAGTATTTCGCAGCACGTTGACCTCGATGAGGTAACTATCAGTGCCGTTCGTTCGCCCAAACCAATTACGCCTGTGCAAAAATTAGAAGGCAAGCAGTTGGAGGCGTTGAGCGTTCATTCTATTGCCGATGCGGTGCGGTACTTCTCGGGCGTGCA
>JBGUYG010000068.1:0-12025 GCA_045118535.1 Paludibacteraceae bacterium | reverse complement strand
CGTCATGGCGAGTCCTGCTACGTCTGTTCCCGCCTTGACTTTGGCGATGATCTCGTCTGGTGTAAAGAATTGTTGCTGTGCATTGATTTGCACCCAACCAAACATTAGCAATGCTAACATCAAAACAATTTTTTGTTTCATAGATTTATAGTTTTTCTCTTTGGTTAATAATCCATTTAATGTGTTGTTCGCGGCTGGTTATTCCGCACATAGCACAATCACTCGCAAAGATACGATAAAATAAATAAAAAAACAACTTTTTTTACAAAGACGAAAAGGGGAGGGATTTGAAAAGTGAAAATTGAGAATTGAAAATTGAAAAGGTTTCTTGAATGTACAATATATAATTAAACGATTAAACGATTCACCAAGTCGGCAAAGAAAGCATTTATGGTAAAATTTCGCCACTATGCAACTGCTCAATAGGAAAAATTAAGTCCCAATTCTTGCCCCACACAACGTTCCCATCCTCAAGGGTGAACGTGTCAAAATACTTTTCGTTAAGATATTTGTTGTATTGCGGGTGCGGGTGCTGGCGAATAAAATCGCCGATATTGATCGTTTGCGATGTGTTATCGTTAAAATCAATCCGAACACACAGATTGCCGACATTAGTAACCTTTATAACACGAAGCGACATAATGATTTACAATTTAGTTTTGATATTAGTGCTTTTTATAACTTGCTTCATCACGAAGAATCGTATCCATTTATTTACAATGTTTTTCCAATACTTACGGATAAATTTTTCCGCCGTTTGTTTTTCCTTCGCCGTAAGCGGTTCTTCGCCACTTTTTTCTCGTACACGTACGGCAACTAATTCGCCATCTTGCAAGATGATTTCAAAAATACTTTGCTTCCCACTATGCTTGACGTGAATATGTATGGGCTCGTGTTCGTTAGAGAAAAAGAAAAAGATAAATCCAAAGTATTCGTAAATTTTCGGCATAATTCATTTTTTTGCAAAAATACATATTTTTCGTAATAACACAAGCAATTTTAGAACAATTTACAATGGGTGAACTGGTGAAGCGGTGAACTGAGGAAGAATTTACAATGTATAATATATAATTAAACGATTCGATGTGGCGAGTGGTTTGGGGCGGGAAAAAAAGGGAGGTTACCGAGATGCGGGCGGCTTCTGGCGGGCTTCTTCTAAAGTGAAAATTGAGAATTGAAAGGGGAAAGGTTGCTCGAATTTACAATGTACGATATATAATTAAACGATTGAACGATTGACCAGTTCACCAATTAAACGATTAGCCGATTCACCGTGAAAAAAACAAAGGTAGCACATTGTACTACCTCTGCCACATTATTATATAAGCGTCTTACCACTGCGTTTGCAGCATCCGCAAGTAGGATTTATAACGCCATTGAGCATTCTCTTTGGCTGCCTCAAAGAGTTGTTGAGCCTCTTGTGGGAACTGTTTTGCCACCGAAGCGAAACGCACCTCACCCTGCAAGAAGTCGTTGAAGCCATTCCAGTCGGGTTCTTTGGAATCCAAACTGAACGGGTTTTGTCCTTCTTTTTCGAGGGTTGGATTATAACGCCACAAGTGCCAATAACCACACGCTACAGCCTTTTGTTCTTCGGCTTGAGCCTTGCCCATACCAGCCTTGATACCATGGTTGATACACGGAGCGTAGGCAATAATCAACGAGGGTCCTGGATAAGCCTCAGCCTCTTTGATGGCCTTGAGCGTCTGTGCTTGGTCGGCTCCCATAGCCACTTGTGCCACATAAACATAGCCGTAAGTCGTGGCAATCATACCCAAGTCTTTTTTGCGGACACGCTTACCCATCGCAGCGAACTTAGCAATAGCCCCCAATGGAGTCGATTTACTTGCCTGTCCACCCGTGTTCGAGTAAACCTCCGTATCCAAAACGAGGATATTCACGTCTTCGCCACTCGCAATCACGTGGTCTAAACCGCCGTAACCGATGTCGTAACTTGCACCGTCACCACCGATAATCCATTGACTGCGTTTCACGATGTGTTCTTTGTGCTTCAAGACCTCTTTGCAGATGTCGCAACCACATTTTGTGCAAGCCGCAACAATCGGTTCGTACAAGTCTTTCGTGATTTGAGCGTCTTGCTTGTTGTCCAACCATTTTTTGAACAAGTCTTTGATTTCTTGCGAGCATGTTGGGCAAGTCAGACCTTCCGTCATCACTTTTTCCAAGCGTTCGCGTATCTTGCGGTGAGCGATTTGCATACCCAAGCCGTATTCACAGAAGTCCTCAAAGAGCGAGTTGCTCCACGCGGGACCAAAGCCTTTTTTGTTCACCGTGTAAGGCGACGAAGGCACGCTACCCGAGTAGATAGACGAACAGCCCGTTGCGTTTGAAGCGATTTCGCGGTCGCCAAAGAGTTGCGTAATCAATTTGAGGTACGGCGTTTCCCCACAACCCGAACAAGCACCCGAGAACTCGAAGAGTGGCGTTGCGAATTGCGAGTTTTTAACGTTCGATTGAATATCCACCAAATCTTGTTTGGAAGCAACGAACTCTTCGCAGAAATCCCAGTTCTTCACTTCTGCCATTTGGCTCTCCAACGGCACCATCTTCAAAGCCTTGCCCGTCTTGGGGTTACCCGGACAAACGTCCACACAGTTCACGCAACCCAAGCAGTCCAACACGTCCACTTGGATGCGGAAGTGCATACCTTTCATGGTTGCAGGAGCCTTCATCTCGCGGGTTTGGAAGTTGTTGAGTTGGGCTTTGTTTGCCGCTGCTAACTCGTTGTCATCCAACACGAAAGGACGAATCGTTGCGTGAGGACAAACGTATGCACAACGGTTACATTCGATACAGTTTTCGCTCTCCCACACGGGCACGAAGGTACTAACACCCCGTTTTTCAAATTTCGCTGTGCTGGAAGGCCATGTACCATCTTCGATGCCTTTGAACGCACTCACAGGCAACAAATCGCCGTTTTGTGCATTGATTGGACGCACGAGTTTGGTGATAATTTCGGGCTCTTTGAGCGTTTGTGTTTCCTCTTCCACCTTCAACGAAGACCACGCGGGGTCAATAGCAAGCAAGTGATACTCATCGCCACGATCCACGGCTGCGTAGTTCTTATTCACCACATCTTCGCCTTTTTTGCCGTACGATTTGAGGATAAAATGCTTCATCTCTTCGATGGCTTTCTCGGTCGGAATAACTTGCGAGATGCGGAAGAATGCCGATTGTAAAATCGTATTGGTGCGGTTGCCTAAGCCAATTTCTTGAGCAATTTTGGTCGCATTGATGTAATACACTTTAATTTTGTGGTCGGCGAAGTATTTTTTAACCTTGTTAGGTATGTTTTTCTTCAATTCTTCTTCGTTCCAAATGGTATTAAAGAGGAAGGTACCACCGTCTTGCAAGCCTCTCGTTACGTCGTACATACTCAAATAGGCTTGTACGTGGCACGCAACGAAGTTCGGCGTTGTTACCAAATAGGTTGAGCGAATCGGTTGGTCACCGAAACGGAGGTGCGAGCAAGTGAAACCACCCGACTTCTTACTATCGTAGGAGAAATACGCTTGGCAGTACTTGTTAGTCGTTTCACCGATGATTTTCACCGAGTTTTTGTTGGCTCCGACCGTTCCGTCAGCCCCCAAACCGTAGAATTTGGCTTGGAAAAGGCTTTCATCGCCCATAGAAATTTCCTCGCCAACAGGCAACGAAGTGAACGTTACGTCATCAACGATACCCACTGTGAAGTGGTTTTTGGGTTTCGGTAAAGCCAAGTTTTCGTACACTGCCAACATTTGTGCAGGCGTGGTGTCGTTGCTACCCAAACCGTAGCGACCGCCAACGACTTCGATATGGTTCAAACCTAACTCATTCAAAGCATCTTTTACGTCCAAATACAAAGGCTCGCCGTTTGCACCCGGTTCTTTGGTTCTATCCAAAACGCAAATTCGTTTCACCGACTTTGGAAGGGCTTCTTGCAAGTATTTCAAGCTGAAAGGACGGTACAGATGCACACTAATCATACCTAATTTTTTGCCTTTCTTTGCTTCATAATCAATCACTTCGCGGATGGCTTCCGTTGCCGAACCCATACAAATGATGATATTTTCTGCGTCAGGTGCACCGTAGTAGGTGAACGGACGATACTTACGACCCGTTATTTTGCTGATTTCATCCATATAATCCGAAACGATGTCAGCAACTTTATCGTAGTACGAGTTGCAACTTTCGCGATGAGCAAAGAACACGTCTGGGTTTTCAGCCATACCACGCATCACGGGATGTTGGGGGCATAACGAGCGTTCACGGAACTCTGCCAAAGCTTTCATATCCACCAACGGACGGAGGTCTTCCATATCCATCGCTTCAATTTTTTGGTACTCGTGGCTTGTACGGAAGCCGTCAAAGAAGTTCAAGAAAGGTACCCTACTCTTGATGGTTGCCAAGTGAGCTACACCAGCCAAATCCATCACTTCTTGCACACTACCTTCTGCCAACATCGCAAAGCCAGTTTGACGACATGCCATCACGTCTTGATGGTCACCAAAAATACAAAGCACATGGCTCGCCAAAGTACGAGCACTAACGTGGAAGACAGTTGGCAACAACTCACCTGCAATTTTGTACATATTTGGTATCATCAACAACAAACCCTGACTTGCCGTAAAGGTTGTTGTCAAA
The DNA here is from genome assembly GCA_045118535.1 of Paludibacteraceae bacterium. Lineage (GTDB taxonomy): Bacteria > Bacteroidota > Bacteroidia > Bacteroidales > Paludibacteraceae > Colicola. The sequence continues at coordinate 7,378 of JBGUYG010000068.1, read as the reverse complement.
GCACCTGCAGCCAACGAGCCATGCACAGCACCTGCTGCACCAGCTTCGGATTGCATCTCTTGCACTAAAACTGTTTCGCCAAATAAGTTTTTACGCCCTACTGCTGCCCACTCGTCTACGTTTTCAGCCATAGGAGAACTCGGAGTGATGGGGTAAATAGCCGCAACCTCGGTGAACATATACGCCACGTGAGCCGCTGCTTCGTTTCCATCACAAGTAATAAATTTCTTTTCTTTCATTACTAAAAAATATTTATAAAATGACTAATATAAAAATCCAAACAACCAAAGCGGGATAAAATTATTATACCCTATATTCATATTGTATATAGCACTATAGCGGAAAGTATCCCGATGCGGCACATTGCCATAGACATCAAAATAGTGCAACTCATCCACCAAAAACATAGCCCCTTTATCCGTTGCGTTCAACTTATGCCGCACATGCAACGCTTCATAGAAATACGTCTCGGCTATATCTTGGATGGTATTCTTTCGGTCACTGACGATATAGGCGAGGTTGGTATTGTGCATATACACTTTCGAAGGCTTTCTGACTATATCTTTTTCGATTAAAAGGTTCTTTTTTTCGGTGGTGTAGAGCAAATTGAGCAATCGTGCCTCACGCATATACGCGATATAGTTCAACGTGGTAGCACGCGAAACGCCAATTTGTTGTGCTATCTTACTTACGTTGCAGACGCTCGGCGTGGTGGAAAGCATGATGTACAACAAATGCCGCAATTTGAAAATATAATCGGTGTTAATCTGTTTCACAATCAAAATATCCGTATCTAACACCGCATTGATGGTACGCAATAGATTCGTTTCAAAGTTGGTTTGGTTCAAATAAGACGGATAATACCCAAAACGCAAATAATCGTCAAAATACGTTTGCGGGTTCACTTTGCTATTGATTTCCAAGGCAATTTCCACATGGTGAGCCAAAATATCCTTTAAACTATACGAGGGAAGATTCGTCTTGGCTTGCAAGTTCAGATACTCTCTAAAACTAAATCCACGCAGGTTATAGACCTTCACAACACCTCCCAAGTTGGTACTATCCACATCAATTTGCATCACGGGCAACGCCACAAAAATGATATGCAAATCGGGATAACGCGAATAACACTCTAATAACTCGTTAGACCAATTTTTATACTTGAAAGTTTGGTCTAAAATCAGCGTTTTACCGCCACTTTTTACAAATTCTTCGGCAAACTCCAACAGCGAATGCTCGGTGAAATAAAAATCGCTCAAATTAACGTACAAGCAAGGTGTCAAATCATGCTCTTTTCCTAAATATGATTGCAAATTTCGTTGTACTTCCAATTCTTTTGCGTAGCCTAATACAAAATCTGTTTTGCCAACGCCACGCCCTCCTGTGATGGCAATCAAACGATGCGACCAATCAATCTCGTCCATCAATAGACGCCGTATCGGCACACGGGCACCATTCAACAGTTTTTCATGTATCCTATAAAAAGGTTCAAGCATAATTTTGGTGTTTTTAAGGTAAAAAATTCACTTGCGAATTTAGAAAAAGTTTTTCAAAAAAACAAAAACATTACCTTTGTAAAAATGTTTAAAGAATTATTTTCGACCGATATTGTTTATTGTAAGGGAGTTGGACCCAAATTGGCAGAAGTGCTGAAAAAAGAATGGGACGTCAACACCAAAATGGATATGCTCTATAAATTTCCGTTTCGGTATGTTGACCGCTCTAAATACTACAAAATCAAAGACATCACCTCCGAAGATGCGTACATCCAAATCATTGGACAAATCACCGAGTTTCGAACCGTGGGAGAAGGACAAGGGAAGCGGCTCATGGCGACTTTTACCGATGGAGAAAATAGCATTGATTTGGTTTGGTTTCGGAATTTTAACTACTTGCATTACAAAACCAATACGCCGTATATCCTCTTTGGTAAACCGACTATTTTCAATCATCAATACAACTTTGCTCACCCCGACTTGGAGGAAGTTAAAGATGGGGTAACCCAAACGGAGAAGGGCTTGCAACCCGAGTATAACACCACCGAAAAGATGAAAAAGGTGGGGTTGAACTCCAAAAAAATCCGCTCCATCATCAAACAAATGATGCCAGACGTGCAAAACGGCATTCCTGAGACGCTTGGACACGATATATTGCAAAAATACCACCTACTCAATTTGACGCAAAGCATACTCAATATCCATTTTCCAAAAGATACCCAGACGCTCAAATTGGCACAAGAACGGCTGAAATTTGAAGAACTGTTTTACATTCAGTTGGATATTTTGCACCGTGCCAAGTTGCAATCCGCCACCACAAAAGGTTATTTGATGCCCATCGTGGGGAAAATGTTCCACTATTTTTACGAACATGCTCTGCCTTTTGCGTTGACGAATGCCCAAAAACGCGTGATTAAGGAGATTCAAGCCGACTTGAAATCGGGCAAGCAGATGAATCGGTTGTTGCAGGGCGATGTGGGTAGCGGGAAGACGCTGGTGGCACTGATGAGTGCGTTGTTGGCGATTGATAACGGCTTCCAAACATGCATCATGGCTCCCACCGAGATTTTGGCGAACCAGCACTACGAAACGATTTCTAACTTATTGAAAGACATGCCGTTACAGGTTGTTTTGCTGACGGGAAGCACCACCGCTAAACAGCGAAAAGTCATTCACGAAAACTTGCAAAATGGCGAGGCAAACATCATCATCGGCACGCACGCTTTGATTGAGGATAACGTCCAGTTTGCGAATTTGGGATTTGTGGTGATTGATGAGCAGCACCGCTTCGGCGTTTCGCAACGGGCAAAACTGTGGTCAAAAAATATCAATCCGCCACATATCTTGGTGATGACCGCAACGCCTATCCCTCGCACGCTTGCCATGACGGTTTATGGAGACTTAGACGTGAGTATCATTGATGAACTGCCACCCAACCGCAAGCCCGTTTACACGCTCCATTACAGCACTTCGCAACGTCAAGATATAAACAAATTCATCGTGCAACAAGTGGAGTTGGGACGACAGATTTACATCGTTTATCCGCTCATCAAAGAGAACGAAAAATTGGATTTGGCGGACTTGGAAAACGGTTATCAGTACATCGTGGAGCAGTTCCCGAAGTACCGTGTAAGTATCGTGCACGGGCAGATGCACCCGAAGCTTAAAGAAGCAGAAATGAAGGATTTTATTGAGGGTAAAACGCAAATTATGGTGGCTACGACGGTGATTGAGGTGGGTGTGAACGTGCCGAATGCGAGCGTGATGATTATCGAAAATGCCGAACGGTTTGGGCTCAGCCAGTTGCACCAGTTGCGGGGACGCGTAGGGCGTGGTGCCGAGCAGAGCTTTTGCATCTTGGTTACTCGCCAAGAACTCGGCAAGGATACCCGCAAACGCATGGACATCATGGTCTCTACCAACGATGGTTTCCGCATTGCCGAAACAGATTTGCTGTTGCGAGGTCCGGGGGCGATAGATGGTACGCTGCAGTCGGGTTTGCCGTTTGATTTGAAGATTGCATCGTTAGCCCAAGATGGACAAATCCTCGATGTTGCCAAAGAGGCTGCCACGTGGGTTCTGGAGCAGGATTTGAACCTTTCGCAACCCAACCATGCGGTTTATAAACAGCAACTCGCCAAACTCAAACGCACCACTCGCGACTGGTCAGAAATAAGTTAAAAAATGGCTACAGCAAAGGAGATTATCGGGTATATGGAGACGTTGCAAAATGCGGAGCAACGAAGCATCTTGATGCGTTTTTTTAAGACGGGGGAAGGCGAATACGGCTTTGGCGACGAGTTTTTAGGGTTGAAAGTGCCACAAACGAGGCAGGTGGTTAAATTAGTGTGGAAGGAGTTGCCGCTGAGTGAGGTACCCGAACTGCTGATGAGCCAATGGCACGAGGTGAGGCTGTGCGGACTGTTGATTCTTGTGCAAAAATTCCAACAAAACGCCACCAAACCACTACAACATGACGAACAAGCCATACAAAATCGGGACGAGATTTTGACCCTGTATCTGCACTATGCCGACCAAGCTAACAATTGGGATTTGGTGGATTTATCGGCACCGTATATCCTCGGACAGTGGCTCCTGTTGCCGACTAACCTACCCCCAAAATCCAACATAGACGAGAGCGTTTTTAAGCAACAACTCGTGGATAACCTCGCTGCTTCGGGCAACTTGTGGCGAGAACGCATCAGCATGGTGTGTACGCTGATGACCTCCAAGATGGGCGATGCTTCGTGGTGCTTGCGGTATGCGGAAATCCACCTGCACCACCCGCACGATTTGATGCACAAGGCAGTCGGTTGGATGCTTCGCGAGATGGGCAAACGGGTGAGTATGGATTTGTTGCGGGACTTTTTGCACCAACACGTCCACGAGATGGCTCGCACAACGCTCCGTTACGCCATCGAAAAGATGTCGGAGGAAGAACGCCAGAGTTGGCTGAAATTTGGAAAATAAAACGGCCTCAAACGGATAAAAATTTCGCAAAATCAATAAAAATTTGTATCTTCGCAAACAATAAATCTATCCCATTAAAAACCCAAATAACATTTGGATGAATTTGTACGCTCTTAATTCAGCCAAAATCATTGCATCACCAACACATTATGGTGCAATTTTACGTACTGAAAACGATGGAAATAAACAAAAAATCAAAATAATAAAAATTTAAAAAACATGATGACAAAGTTTTTATCGCTTTTAGGTTTTGACCCCACTAAACACAGTGTTAAGACCGAAATGATGGCTGGTTTGACGACATTTTTGACGATGTCGTATATTTTGGCGGTTAATCCGATTATTCTCAGTGCGACTGGCATGGACAAAGGAGCCGTTTTTTCGGCGACCGTCATTGCAGCGGTTGTGGCGACGTTAGTGATGGCGTTTTATGCCAAGTTACCTTTTGCGTTGGCGTCCGGCATGGGCATCAACGCTTTTTTTGCTTATACGTTGGTGCTTTCGATGGGCTACTCGTGGCAAGAGGCACTGACGGCAGTGTTTGTGGAAGGTATAACGTTCATTCTGCTGACTGTTTTCAAGGTGCGTGAGGCTATCGTGAACTGCATTCCGCTCAATTTGCGGTACTCTATTTCGGTGGGTATCGGTCTATTTATTACCTTCATTGGCTTGAAAAATGGTGGTATCGTGGTTTCGAATCCTGCCACACTGACGGCACTTTGCTCGTGGAACACCACCTCGGTATTGGCTATGGCAGGGATTTTGTTGGGGGCTGTGCTGTTGGCTCTCAAAGTGCGTGGGGCTTTGTTTTACACGATTTTGATTATGACCGTTGTGGGTATTCCGTTTGGCGTAACGCAGATTCCCGAAAATTTCACGTTATTGAGTTTGCCTTCATCTATCGAACCGATTGCTTTTAAGTTTGACTTTTCGCGTTTTGTGGCTCTTGATGTTGACTATCTCATCGTAGTTTTCACGTTGTTATTTATGGACCTTTTGGATACTATCGGAACACTCGTTGGAACCTCTACTGGTGCGGGTATGGTAGATAAACAGACGGGCAAAATTCCCCACCTCAACCGTGCAATGATGGCAGATGCTATCGGAACGACTGTCGGAGCGATTTGTGGAACCTCTACCGTAACCACTGTTGTGGAGAGTACGACCGGTATTATGGAAGGTGGACGTACGGGTTTGACCTCGTTCACAGTGGTTCTGCTGTTCCTCGTGGCGATGCTTTTCTCCCCGATTTTCCTCATCATTCCAGCGGCTGCTACCACGAGTGCCTTGTTCCTTGTGGGTGTGATGATGTTGCGTCCTATTCAGCACATTGAATTTGACGATTTTACCGAGTGTATGCCCTGTTTTGTTACCATCATTATGATGCCTTTCACGTCAAGTATCTCGGAGGGTATCGTGTTGGGTATGCTTTCGTACATCTTCATCAAGGTCTGCACAGGGCGTTATAAGGAACTTTCGACTGTGGTTTATATCCTCGGCGTACTGTTTATTTTCAAATATGTTGCACCTTTATTATGATTAAAATATTATGAAAAAAATTCTTTTTAGCGGTTTGATGGCATTGTTTTGCCTCACCGCAACCGCACAAAACATTCAGTTGCACTACGATTTTGGTCGCCATATCTACTCTTCGGAGGAAGGTGAGCGGGCAAATGCTACGCTTACATACGAACTTTTCAAGGCAGACAAATTGGGTTCGTGGTTTTATTTTGTGGATATGGATTTCAGTAAACACTTCATCGAAAGTGCCTACACCGAGATTGCACGAGAATTTAACCTCGGCAAACAGTCGCCTTTTGCCGCTCATGTGGAGTACAATGGGGGCTTGAGCCGTTTTGGTAGTTTCCAGCACGTGGGGCTTGTGGGTGCGGCTTACAACGGACACACGGAGGATTTTTCAAAAATTTGGTCGGTGCAATTGATGTACAAGCAGTTTTTCAAAAGTGAGGCAAACACTAATAATTTTCCGAGTTTCCAACTCACAGGCGTTTGGGGGCTTAATTTCTTAAACAACAAGTTGACTTTTGCGGGTTTTATCGATTTTTGGATTGAGGAAAAGAACGATAATAAATACAAACTTGTGATTCTTTCCGAGCCGCAACTTTGGTACAATTTCACCGAGCATTTTAGTCTGGGAACGGAGATAGAATTTTCGAACAACTTTGTTTATAACAAAAAAAACGACAAAACTTTCTTCGTCAATCCGACTTTGGCGGTTAAATGGACATTCTGACGAGAGATGGACGATTTGGTTGCGTTATATCATACGCCTACGGGCTTTGACGATATTATTCTTCGTTCCGATGGCGAAGTGCTGACGGGGTTGTGTTTTGCTCAATCGCAGGAGATTCAAAACCTGCATACGGCAGAACTCAACCCCCGAGCCGTTTTTCAAGATGCCTGTCGATGGTTAGATATTTATTTCAGTGGTAAACGACCCGACTTCACACCCGCGTACCGAACGGACAACCTCACGACTTTTCGCCAGCAAGTGCAGGAAATAATGCGTGCGATTCCTTTTGGACACACCACGACTTATGGCAAGATTGCTAAACAAATTGCCGACCAACGTGGACTTGCCAACATGTCGGCTCAGGCAGTGGGTGGAGCGGTAGGTTGGAATCCGATTTGTATCATCGTGCCGTGCCATCGCGTGTTGGGTGCCGATGGGCGTTTGACGGGCTATAGTGGTGGCGTGAGCAACAAAATAGCCCTCTTGCGGTTGGAAGGTTGTAAGATATGACAAAGCATATCGGGTCTTGCCAGTTGTCACGCTCCTTGATGGTGTAGAAGTCATGTGGAACGAAATAAAATGGAAAAGTTGGTGTATTGTAAAAAAAATATCCTACCTTTGCAGACGTGATAAATACGTTGCTTATGAAGACACCAGA
>JBGUYG010000067.1:0-2850 GCA_045118535.1 Paludibacteraceae bacterium | reverse complement strand
CTGTCCGTAGGGCTGTGTCTTGCTTGCCATCAATCTCGGCATAATAACCGACAGGCATCTCCTCTGCATACAAGCAGGAAAACAAACTACAAGCAATCGCCAAAACAACATTTTTCCGATACATATTTTTCACACAACAATTTTAGACAAAAATACGTTTTAATTTTCAGAAAGCAAAAAATAGTATTCAAAAATTCGGTTATAATGTCAAAAATAAAAAGTTCAAATAAAAGTATTTTGTTTTTTCTGATATTTTTTATAAGTTTGCAAATTAGTATTGCAGATTTTTGTATAGAATAAAAAATGCAAATGAGAATGTTTTTACCTTGGTTTAATATTTAAAAATAAGATACAATGAAAAAGTTTTTGGTCTTTTTAGTGTTTATCGGCTTATGTGTTTGTGGCATGGCGAAAAAAAAGTCCGTTCAATATGAAACGAACGATGAAGAAATCATTCCTGTAAAGGAAAATGCTAACTCTGTCAAAGAAGAAAATGAGGAAAATACAGAATTAAATATATTTGCTGTGATGGACGATGAAGACTTTATTGAATTTTGCCGACAATATGACACAGATAACAACGATATATTATCTTTGGCAGAAGTCGCTCAGGTAACAGAAATGGACGTATCGGGCGAATGGAACGAAATCGGTAATATAACTTCTCTAAAAGGCATCGAGTATTTTACCAATTTGGAAATTTTAAATTGCTCGTACAACATGATTCATACTTTGAACGTGACTAAAAATAAGGCATTAAAGAAGTTATTATGCTCATTGAATCAATTGTCGGTGTTAGATGTAAGCCAAAACACAGAATTAGAATACTTGGCTTGTTCATTCAACAATTTGACGGCTTTAGATGTTAGTAAAAACACAAAATTGAATCGATTATTTTGCTTTACGAATAAATTGACCTTTTTAGATGTCAGCAACAACACTTTATTGACCTCACTTTCCTGTTTAGATAATAAGTTATCCAACTTAGATGTGAGCAAAAACGACAAATTGGCAGAATTATGGTGCTATGATAACCTGTTGCCCTCGTTAGACCTACATAACAATGTAAAATTGCAGATATTAGACTGTTCGCGAAATAAACTAACCGCATTAGATGTGAGCAAAAATCTGGCACTTCAGGTATTGGACTGCTCCCGAAATCAAATCACAGAACTAAACGTAAGTGTCAATATGAAAATGACAGAGTTGAGGTGCTACGATAACCAAATTGCCTCTTTGTTAGTAAGTAAAAATAAGGAATTGCAAGTTCTGTATTGTAACGACAACCAAATCAAATCGTTGGATATAAGCAAAAATATCGGACTATTGGAATTTGACTGCTCCAAGAATAAACTATCCTCGTTGAACGTAAGCAATAATGTAGAACTTACTCTGCTGAACTGCAATATCAATAGTTTATCTTCGTTAGATGTAACTAAAAATATAGGATTATTGGAATTGGATTGCTCACGAAATAACCTCTCTGAGTTGGACGTAAGTAACAATAAAGATTTGAGTGGCTTGTATTGTTCAAAAAATCAAATTTCCTCTTTGGATGTAAGCCATAATATGAGTTTGGAGAGTTTGTGGTGTGAAGATAATCCTTTAATAACGCTTTATGTGAAGAAAAAACAGAAAATTATTAATGCCGAAGACTTGAAAAAGTCCAAAGCAACAGCGATAATCAAATATACTAATTGATATTTTTTGTATTCGTAAATAAATTAAAAAGATATGAAAGAAATTGTAACTCGTTTGGAAAGTTTGCGGACACTCATGAAGTCCCTCAATTTATGGGCATATATTGTGCCAAGTTCTGACCCCCACGCCAGCGAATATATTGCGAAGCATTGGAAGGAAATGAAATGGCTCAGTGGATTTAGGGGCGAAAGTGGTACCTTAGTTGTAACCATTACGGAAGCCTATTTGTGGACAGATTCGCGTTTTTATTTGCAGGCAGAAAAGGAGTTGGAAGGCTCTACAATAGGGCTTATGCGGGCATCTGATATGGATTGTTTGACGGTCAACCAATGGCTTAGCAAAAATAAACCCAATGGTAATTGCACCATCGGCATCAATCCGAAAATGTACACATACGTGGATTTTCAAGCCCTCAAAACGGAGTTACAAAAATGCGAAATTGCAGTGCATAGCGTGGATTTGATTCGTCCTTTGTGGAATAATCGTCCCGAAATTCCGACGACACAATTATATGAATATGCGGAAAAATATGCGGGTGAAAGTGCAACGAGCAAGATGCAGCGGGTGCGTGATGTGATGAGCGAAGAAAAGGCTGATTCGTATGTTATATCGGCTTTGGACGAGATTGCGTGGCTGTTGAATATCCGTGCAGCAGACGTGGAATGCAACCCGTTATTTATCTCGTATTTGCTCATAACACCTACGCAGTGCATTTTGTTTGCCGAAAGCGAAAAAATTACCGACAAAGATGCCCAAAACTACCTCACAAAAATTGGCGTAACCGTGCAACCATACGAGAGTATTTATGAATTTTTGGGTACGCTGAAAGGGCGAGTAATGTTCGATGGGACCAAACTGAACGAAGCACTTTTTGAATCCATTTCGTCTCAGGCACAATATATAAATCTCCCATCGCCTATCCAGATTATGAAATGTATGAAGAATGAGGTGGAGTTAGCGGGTGAAAAGCAGGCGATGATATACGATGCCGTTGCTCTGACGCGGTTTTTCAAGTGGTTGGACGAAGAATTGCCCCACAATAACACCTTGACCGAGTGGGATTTGATGGAAAAATTGTACGCTTTGCGGGCAACGCAACCCACTTTTGTGATGGAGTCGTTCGGGACGATTGCGGGCTTTGCTGCGAAT
>JBGUYG010000066.1:0-7366 GCA_045118535.1 Paludibacteraceae bacterium | reverse complement strand
TACGATTCAGCGAAGCCAAACGAGCCATTTTTTTGCCCTCGTCAGTGTCTTTATACTGCGTTTGTGTGTATATTTTTTTCTTTTGCTGAAATTCTTCCTTTTCAACTTCTGCTTTCAATTTTAGGAAAACTTGCAATTCCTCCGATTCGGCAATAAGTTGATATTTACGAACTCGTGCACCAACATCTTCCAAGTAACGCTCATAACTTTGCGTTGATTGTAGTGCATTTTTTTTACGATGAAACAAAAAATCAATTAACCACATATTTTTTATTTTTTTAATTTTCTATATTTTTAAGCATCTATCTTTGCGTAGGTTGCATGACGTTCAATGAAATCACGGCGTGGTGCCACCTCGTCTCCCATCAGCATCGATATGGTTCTATCTGCCTCTGCAGCATTCTCTATTGTTACTTTTTTGAGCAAACGGTTAGCAGGGTCCATTGTTGTCTCCCACAGTTGCTCATCACTCATTTCGCCAAGACCTTTGTAGCGTTGCGTTTTAATCTGTCGCTCGTCTCCATTGGCATATTTTTGGATAAAATCGCGGCGTTGCTGGTCGTTCCAACAATACTCTTTATAGTTGCCTTTGGAGCACAAATAAAGCGGTGCCATCGCAATATACAAATGTCCTTGCTCAATCACTTCTTTCAGATGGCGGAAGAAAAGCGTCATAATCAACGTGGCAATATGGGCTCCATCAACGTCCGCATCGGCCATGATGATTACTTTATGATAGCGAATCTTGCTCAAATTGAGAGCCTTCGGGTCATCTTCGGTGCCAAACGTGATGCCGAGTGCCGTGAAGATATTCCGCACCTCTTCGCTTTCAAACACCTTATGTTCCATCGCTTTTTCCACGTTCAAAATTTTACCCCGCAAGGGCAAAATGGCTTGAAAATGCCTATCACGACCCGACTTAGCCGTACCACCTGCCGAATCTCCCTCGACCAAAAACAACTCACAAATAGTAGGGTCATTTGATTCGCAATCGGACAACTTACCCGGCAATCCCCCACCCGACAAAGGCGACTTACGCAACACCGAAGCCCGTGCATTCCGAGCAGCGATACGTGCTTGGGCAGCCAAGATGACTTTTTCGATAATCTTTTTGGCTTCCTCGGGGTTTTCTTCCAAATAGTTATTCAAAGCCTCTGCTACAGCCGCACTAACCATACCTGCCACTTCCGAATTACCCAACTTCGTTTTGGTTTGACCTTCAAACTGTGGTTCTGCTACTTTGACCGAGATAACCGCCGTTAAACCTTCTCGGAAGTCGTTCGGATCAATGTTAGCATTGCCATCTTTGTCTTTGAGTTTGGCTTTTTCTAACAACTTACTATCTTCGGCATATTTTTTCATCACACGGGTCAGAGCAGCACGGAAACCAGCCACATGCGTTCCACCTTCAATCGTGTTGATGTTATTGACATAGGAATAGACGTTTTCATTAAAATCCGTGTTGTAACTCATCGCAATCTCAACGGGCGTACCGAACTTATCCGTACTCAAATGGATAACATCTGAAATCAGTGGCACACGACTGCCATCAATGTAACGCACAAATTCGCTCAAACCATCGTCCGAATGGAATACATCTTGCTTGAAACTGCCATCGTCATTTTTCACCCTATAATCGGTCAATGTGATGGTTATACCAGCATTCAGATATGCCAATTCCCGCATGCGATTTGCTAAAATATCGTAATGATAAACTTTTTCGGTAAAAATTGAATAATCGGGCCAAAATTGCACTTTGGTTCCTGTGTTCGTTGCTTCGCCGATGGCGTGTACTTCGCACGTAGGCTTACCTTTGGCATACTCTTGTATGTACTTTTTGCCATCGCGACACACTTCCACCACCAACCGACTTGACAGTGCATTCACACAACTCACACCCACACCATGCAAGCCACCACTGACTTTATACGTGTTTTTGTTGAACTTTCCACCAGCATGCAAGACGGTCATTACCACCTCCAACGCCGAACGATGCTCTTTGGGGTGCATATCCACCGGAATACCACGTCCATTATCTACCACCGTGATTGAATTATCTTCTCCAATGCCCACTTCTATGTTGGTACAAAAGCCTGCCAAAGCCTCGTCTATTGAGTTATCTACAACTTCATATACCAAGTGATGCAAACCTTTCGTTGAAATGTCGCCAATATACATCGCAGGACGTTTACGAACGGCCTCTAAACCTTCTAATACCTGTATACTGGCACCAGTATAGGCGGTTTCTGTGATTTCAATATCCTTTTCTTCCATTCTAAAAAATCTTTCTCATTTTTAAACCGTGCAAAGATACATAATTTTGCACAAAAACAAAAAACAAAGTTTTTCTATCGTATTTTTTATAAATTTGTGTCGATTTTTTAAGATTAAAAGCAATGAAAAAACTTATTTTGACGGGCGTTATTGGTCTTTTTATGCTGATGAGTTGTGGGATGACTACGGCACACGCTGAAAAATCGGCACAACAAATAACGAACGAAAAAATCTATAACCAAGTGTACGAACAGGTGCGTGATTATCGCGATAGTGCGATGAATGTACTCGTGATTGCGATTGCCAAGCAATTTTTAGGCACGGAATATGTGGCTTCTACGTTGGAGATTGAGCCCGAAGCGTTGCAGATTTTTTTGGATAAGACGGATTGTATTTTGTTTGTGGAACTGTGTTCAGCGTTTGCGTTGACGGTGAAGGGCGATAGCATTGTGCAACATGACGGGATTGCTACTTCCCCATCGGTTTTGAAAGCCCAACCCTCGTACGATTTGCTTTGCCACAATATCCAACAGATGCGTTATCGCAAAGGTGTGATTGACGGTTATGCTTCGCGTGTGCATTACACTTCGGAGTGGATTATTCAGAATCATAACAACGGTTTGATGGATGAAATTACATCCGATTTTGGAGGCGAAGAATATGAACAGAAATTTTTCTTTATGTCGCAACACGCTGAAATATACAAGCAACTGCAAAATAATGCCGAAGAAACCAAACGCGTAAAGGATTTTGAGCAGTTTTTGGAAAGCCAAAAGCCCTACTATAATTTGTCGCAACAAATGCTCAAAAAGCCCGAAGTCATCGCAAAAATTCAGTCGGGCGATATTGTGAATTTTAAGGATAAAAAAGAGGGCGTGGATATTGCACACGTGGCTTTGGCATACGAACATGACGGTCAAATGCACTTCATACACGCTTCTTCCAAAGCCAAAAAAGTAATCATTGAACCGCAAACACTGGCTGATTATGCGGTGCGAGGAATAAGAGTAGTACGATTTAATAAAACATTATAATTATGATTAAACACGTTGTATTTTTTCGGCTAAAAGAGAACGCCAACGGGCATACAAAGTTGGAAAATGCCCAAATAATCAAAGATGGTTTACTAACTTTGAAGGATAAAATTTCTGTCCTCAAAAGCGAAACGGTCGGCATCAACATTCCCAACAGCAAAAAGACGAACTTTGACCTTTGTTTGATTTGCGAGTTTGAGAAGTGGGAGGACGTTGATACTTACCAAAACCATCCCGAACACTTGAAAGTGGCAGAGTATATCCAAAGTTGCCGCGAAGATAGGGCTGCCGTCGATTACGAGTTCTAAATGGTCGTTATCTTTGACTTAGATGGGACGTTGGTGAACACCATCACCGACTTGGGCAATGCGTGTAATCATGCGTTGCAGGCGTTTGATTTGCCCACTCACACCCTTGCAGAGTACCCTTTTTTGGTGGGAAATGGCATCAATAAACTCATTGAAAGAGCGTTGCCCGAAGCGTTGCGAACGGAAGAGATGATTTCAAAGGTGCGAAGGTATTTTATCGCGTATTATGATGTGCATTCGTATGATTTTTCGGTTCCGTATGATGGCATAATGGAGGTTTTGCAAACGCTCAAAAAACAGCCCAATACGTATTTAGCAGTGGCATCCAACAAATATAATGAAGCCACCCAGCGAATCATTGACCATTTTTTTCCGCAGGTGTTTGATGTGGTTTTTGGCGAACGTCCGCATGTGCCCCGCAAACCCGAGCCGCAAATTGTTGAAAACATCTTACAAACCTTGCCACAAAATGCGTTGGATAAAATCTACTTCGTGGGCGACTCGCTCGTGGATATTCAAACAGCACGGAACGCAAAAATCCCTGTCATTAGTTGCACTTGGGGCTTTTGTTCAGCCGAAACGATACGCGATGCGAAACCCGATTTTGTTGTGGATAAGCCGCAAGAATTGATGGCTATTTTCGGGCAGGAATAAGCTTTTGTTTGCTGTAATTCCATAAAACGATTACACCCAACGGTAAAAATAACCCCACACAACCATATACAAAGGTCAAACCGAAATCACGTGAAACCAACCCCCAATGAATCAACGATTGAGCATCATATCCGAACCATATAACCAGCAATAAATCTACTAATTTCATAGCAAACCCGTGCCAACAGAGAATAAACAAGGAATGATAACTTATGGAAGATAGGAGTTGTATTGTATTGTATTGTATTGTATTGTACTATTTTTTAGTTTTACAAACCAATTCGAAATAAACCCAATAGAATAGATACCTAAAAACGTATTTATTTGCCAAAGAATAAAATCTGGACTATTGGCTACACGTAAATCCACTTTGTACATCATATAACGTACAATAGTTACAAAAACGAGTCCAAAAGCAGCGATATAGCCTTTATTAAATTGAAAATCAATCTTTTTTGCACAATAACCCAAGATGATAAAAAACTGCATCATCAACACTCTATTCACAGCAAAATGTAGCCAACCCAAATGGGCATTCAAAAATCCAATACCACAAATAACCAAACTCACAAGAAGCAACCAAAGTGGCTTTTTATTTAACCAATTCACAAGCCAATAACACAATAAAGTCGCAAAGAAAAAGGCTGCTAAAAACCAAATAGGTGCCAACAAATTACCACAAAAAATTTCATGATTACAGCACAAAATATTCAAAATAATCTTTCCTACACTATCTTCCAACGGAACTGTTAAATTAATTTTCAGCAAAAGCGGATGAAAAAGCAACAGCAGCAGTTGTGTCCCGACATAAGGAAGGTATATATGTTGTACCTTATTAAGAAAATACTGCGTAAATGTGTGCTTATACGATGACAGCCAGCCCGATACAAACAGAAAAATGGCAAGATGAAAATTGAGAAAAGGCGATGCAAGCATAAAATTTGCATGCCCAAACACAACGAACACCATCGCTAACCCCTTCATCACGTCAGCCCACACATTGCGACTCACTGTTTCCATTACTTTGTGATTTATGAAATGTTATTTCTGCACCTTTGACTCTACATGTGGAAATAACCCGAACAAATTCGCGTCTATTTGTCTCGTTACTTCATCAAAAGCGACAGGGTCTTCGCTAAACTTCAACTCATCGCCATCTATCACCAACAGATTGCCGTCATACGATTGTATCCACGTCTCGTATTTGTCGTTTAACCCTTGTAAATAGTCGATTCGGATGCTCGCTTCGTATTCTCGACCACGTTTCTGAATCTGATGCACCAAAGTTGCAATCGAAGCCCGCACATAAATCAGCAAATCGGGCTTTTGTACCAACGACATCATCAACTTAAATAGGCTTTGATAGTTTTCAAAATCTCGGTCGGTCATATACCCTTGCTCGTAGAGGTTAGGAGCAAAGATTTGAGCGTCTTCGTAGATGGTTCTATCCTGCACAATACAGTCATTGGATTGCGAAATTTCCACCACATCCTTAAAGCGTTTGTTGAGGAAATAAATTTGCAAATTAAACGCCCAACGGCTCATATCCTTGTAAAAATCCTCCAAATAGGGGTTAAATTCCACATTTTCAAAACGCGGAATCCACTTGTAATGTTTGGCGAGCAACGTGGTTAAAGTCGTTTTTCCACAGCCGATGTTTCCAGCAATTCCAATGTGCATAGTCGTGTTGTTTTAGAAAAGTTTATTCAAATTTTTATCTATTTTATCAATGATTGCACTAAAATCGTCCGCATTATGCTCAAAATCGCAATCATCCATCTCAATCACGATTTTTTCGTTCGGATAATTCGCATAAAAATCCTCATAATGCTTATTTAGTCCCTTCAAATAATCTAATTTTAGGCTTTGTTCGCTTGTGCGACCCCGTTTTTGGATTTGCATTACCAATTTGGACACGTCTGCCCGAAGGTAAATCAACAAATCTGGATAACGTATCTTATGGACCATCAACGAAAAAAGTTCCATAAATGTTTCATAATCGCGTTGGTCTAAGTTGCCCTGCAAGTAGTTATTTTTTGCAAAAACGCTCACACTTTCAAAAATCGTCCTATCTTGTATCGTCGAAACTTGCCGTTGAATGATGTCAATGATGTCTTCAAACCTTTTTTTGAGGTAAAAAATCTCCATTGCAAAAGCCCAACGTGGCGTATCTTGGTAAAAATCGTCTAAATACGGATTTTCGATGCTCGGCTCAAAATACGGTTCCAACTTATAATGTTGTGCCAACATACGCGTCAAAGTCGTCTTCCCCACTCCGATATTTCCTGCAACAGCAAGGTATTTCATTTTGCAATCTTGTTGGTTGTTACCATATCCACCCCAAAATCTACCACTTGATTAAACGTAGTCGTGTCGTCTATCGTCCAACAATTCACTTTAAGCCCCGCTTGATGGCAACGCTCCACCATTTCTTTGCCAAATCCTTTACGAACATCAACGTCCATTTTGTACTTTTTACACCACTCTATCGTGTTCAAATTCGAATCTAAAATGGTCTTTTCTGCCATATTTTCAAAGCACAAAAACTGCAAATTCAGATGTTGCGTGGTATCGTGCAAAAATTGTTGCTCATTTTCTCGCAACCACTGCACCACAATCGGCATAAAAGAAATGAACATACACTTGGTTAAGGCGTTTTTTTTTTGAATCACCGAAAGCAGTTTGGGCAAATTGCTCACATCATCTTCGTTGATTCCCGTTGTGCGTTTGAGTTCTACAACGGGCGTAACGTTTGCCGAATCACAATATAAAATATATTCTTCCAAAGTGGTGATTGTACCTTTATATTCTATTCCCCAGCGAGTTTGCGTCAGTTCTAACGCTTGCAAAGTGGCTAAATCCGTTTTTTCTACAACCGTTCCTGCGTGTCCCCACTCTTTCAAATCGGCATCGTGGCTGCACACAAAATGCCCATCGCCCGTAACGCGAATATCGGTTTCCAAAAATTTATAACCTCGTTTGACACCCTGCCGAAAAGCGTCCAACGTATTTTCAATCCCAATATCACTGCCTCGATGTCCCACTAATTGCACGTTTTTTTGTGCAAAAATGCCCGAAAAGCACGAAAATAGAATC
>JBGUYG010000065.1:0-33598 GCA_045118535.1 Paludibacteraceae bacterium | reverse complement strand
GCATAACGAGTATCAGCTGTCATTTGATGTGCAGTTGTTTCACGCAACGATGCAAGGCGATGGTGCCGAACAGAGTATTATCAACGCTTTGGTGGGTATCGCCAACGAAGTTACGCGGTTTGATATGGTGGTTTTGGTGCGTGGTGGAGGTTCAACGACCGATTTGAAGTGCTTTGATTCGTATAACTTGGCGAGTTTTTGTGCCCAGTTTCCGTTGCCGATTTTGGCTGGCATTGGGCATACGCGGGACGTGAGTGTGGTGGATATGGTGGCGAATGATACGGTTAAAACGCCTACGGATGCGGCTCAGTTTATTATCGACCATAATGTGCAACAAGTGTATCGGGTGTCCGAAGCACAGAAAAAACTGTACGATTTGTTGAACTATTATACGTTGCGTTTGCGGGGGAACCTGCAAGAAATGCAACTGAGAATTGCTTCGTTGGTGAGCAATCAAATCACTTCCGAGCAACATAAATTGCTTTTTTATGAGAAGCAAATCGAACTGTATTCGCCCGAAAAAATCTACAAAAAAGGTTATTCGTTGGTTACGCACAACGGTCAGGTAGTCCGCTCGTGCCATGCGATTCAGTCGGGCGATAGGTTGCAAATCGAGTTTGCGGACGGGAAAGTGGATGCAACTGTGGAATAAGACAATCTCTCAGACTTGCCGCTATAAAAAAACGCTTTCTTACAAAAAAATGCGTTTGCACAAATTTCGCCAACAAATGATAATATCGTGTATTTTTCCCAACATTCCGTTTTCTATTGTCCTCTTGCACGATGTACAGCCCATTTTTCGGTGCCTCAAAAACCAACACAAAATATAGCGTTATTCTTAGTAATGCAAAATTTTACGAAAGTAGGCTTCGAAAACCGAACGCAGAAGGGAAGTTTGATATATTTATCATAAAAATTAACACTCTTTTGTAGATTTTTGATTTTTATGTTACCTTTGCACAGAATTCATAAAAAATAAAACATTATGACAATCAGTAGTTTATTTGAAAAATGGACTAATACGAGTCTTGTTCTTCGTATTCTTGTGGGACTTATTATTGGTGCTGTACTTGGTTTGACTGTTCCACAATGGACGGGCATCAGCATTTTAGGAACTGTATTTGTAAGTGCCTTGAAAGCGATTGCACCTGTTTTGGTGGCGGTTTTGGTGGCAGCAAGTATCGCTAAGGCAAATGGCAATTTAGGACCTCGCTTCCGTGTGCTTGTGATATGTTATCTTCTCAGTACGTTTATTGCAGCCATGTGTGCTGTGGTAGGCAGTTTTATGTTCCCAGTAACGTTGCAGTTGCAAGATGTGATACATCAACCTGCACCGAGTGCGTTGTCGGATGTGTTTTCCACATTGCTGACTAATATGGTGACGAATCCTATGTTGTCGGTTTCGCAAGCCAATTATATCGGTATTCTGTTTTGGGCAATTTTGATTGGTATTGCTTTGAAGTTATGTGCTTCACAAGAAACGATAAATGTGGTTCATGACTTTTCGGAAGTGATTTCGATGACGGTGAAGTGGGTGATTCAATTTGCACCGTTTGGTATTTTGGGTTTGGTGTTTACGTCTGTTTCGGAGAGTGGTTTGGAGGTGTTTACGACCTACGGTCATTTGGTTTTGTTGCTGGTTTCTTGTATGTTGGCGAATGCGTTGATTTTCAATCCACTTATCGCTTTTATCTTGACGCGGCGTAATCCGTATCCGTTGCTGTTTACTTGCCTCAAAGAGAGTGGTTTGCAAGCGTTCTTTACGCGTTCTTCGGCAGCAAATATCCCAATCAATATGAACTTGTGCAAAAAGTTGGAATTGGATGAGGATTTCTATTCCGTAAGTATTCCGCTTGGTGCAACTATCAACATGGACGGTGCTGCGGTTACTATCACGGTGATGGCTCTTGCAGTGGCTCATACGGTGGGTGTGGAAGTGTCGTTTATGTCGGCTGTTTTCCTCAGTATTATTGCTACGTTGGGTGCCTGTGGAACGTCTGGTGTAGCGGGTGGTTCGCTGTTATTGATACCAATGGCTTGCTCTTTCTTTAACATTGGTAACGACATTGCGATGCAAGCGGTGGCAGTTGGTTTCATTATTGGTGTGATTCAAGATAGCGTTGAAACGGCTCTCAATTCCAGTGGCGATGTATTCTTCACCGCAACAGCCGAGGAATATGATAGAATAAAAAATAAATAATAATAACTTTAAAACCATAAAAACATGAAAAGGAGAAGTTTTTTGATTATCATCCTACTGTGCGTTCTTACGCAGGGGATATTGGCTTTGCCAAAGGTACATGTCATTGCAACAGGTGGCACGATTGCTGGTACGTCGTCTGGTAGTGGTTACACGGCTGGACAAGTAACGATTGACAACATTTTGGCTGCTGTGCCTGATTTGTCAAAAATCGCTGAGTTGGATTACGAGCAGTTCTGCAACATTGGTTCGCAAGACATGAATGAAACTATCTGGCTTTCGTTGAGCAAACGTATCAATGAGTTGTTTGCGACAGGCAAATACGATGGTATCGTGATAACACACGGAACGGATACGATGGAAGAGACGGCTTATTTCCTCAACCTAACCACTCGTAGCAACAAGCCAGTGGTGTTGGTGGGTTCGATGCGTCCTTCAGATGCTCCTGATGCGGACGGTCCCAAGAACCTGATTGTGGCTGTGCAAGCCGCTGCCGATAAGAAAAACGTGGGAAAAGAAGTAATGTGTTGCCTCAACCAAAAGTTGTTCGAAGCGAGTGGGGTATTCAAAAATAATAGTCGCGATGTAGATGCTTTTGCGGCTATCAAACCCGATTATACGATGCCTCACGGTAGTAAGGTAGGCTTTGATGTTACAGAGGTAGAAAAGTTGCCAAACGTGGGTATCATTTACGGCTATGCAGGTTGCTCTACGTTGCCTTTGCAGGCTTTTGTTGATGCTAACTTTGACGGCGTTGTGTTGGTAGGTGTAGGTGATGGTAATTTCCGTGCTGATGTGCAAAAAATCGCTGAGAAAGCCGTTGCACACGGGATGAAGATTGTACGTTCTACGCGTTGCCCTCACGGTGGTGTGTATACCGAAGGTGGTGAAGTGGAAGACTTGGAACTGGGCTTCATTGCAGCAGGTAGTTTGAATGCACAAAAGGCTCGTATCTTGTTGATGCTTGCTTTGACGCAAACCAAAGATACCGACCAGATTCGTCAGTACTTCAACAAGCCAATTGCTTTGCAAACTGCGAAGAAATAAGCAATAAAAAAGTTGATTTTCTTTCAAAGACTATCTCGCTTGCGATTGTGGGCGAGATAGTTTTTTTTGTATATAGGTTTACAAGTCTTCGCCATTCGCTTCGTTTAATTTATTGTCGTAGTACATAACGATACGATATTCTCCTCCTGTCCTATGTATCATAAACCATACAGATTTATTGAAATTTTTCTCAATAATAAAATTCGCACCGCAAAGAAGTAATGCTTTTTCTTGGTCATCATTGCTCATTGTATCCCATTTTTCTCCATATTGGTCAAGAATGTAGTTTAGAGCCCATTTAGTAAATCCCGTTGTATCCTGCTCTTCTATAGCCCCTGTTAATTGGCAATATGAGGCTTGGTATCTTTTCTCATGCACTGACATTTCATACGAAATATCCTCCTCCTCATCTATACTGTAGCCGAGTAGATTTGTTGCAATATATTTCTCATTCTTTTTGAATTGGTCACATAAGTTATTGTATCGGATTTTAATACTTCCTGCGGTTGTATAGATTTGATCCTGAACCATAATACGATATACTTTATTATGGTTTGTAACGATGTACAGATAGACATCCCTCCCATTAAATTCTCCTTCTAATCTATCATAGGTAGACTTGTAAGTAAACCCTTTTGTTTTGAGTTGTTGAATCATTTCGGCTTTTGTTCCATCAACGGGAATGCCCATAAATTTAGTTACATCTTGTTGTGCTGAAACGGCAAAAGTAATCATTATTGCTATTCCAAGAGTTAAGATTTTTTTCATTTCTTTATCTTTTATATTGTTAAACATAATTACAAGAAGCGTGGTGTTGCTACCCACCTCTTTAATTGAGGGTCGTGAGAAAACCTTGTAACGAAGAAATGGAAAACAATCCACGCAGACGCGTGAACCGTTACACTACCTTGTGTTACTTTTGAAAATTTCTCACGTTTTCAATTACAAGTTGGCGTAAACGCTTCATTTGATTCCAATCTTGAAATCAATTACGAAAATACGAAAGATTATTGGATTAGCAAAAAGAAAAATTTGTGGGATAAAAAAACACCTCGTTTGCGATTGTGGGCGAGGTAGTTTTTTTGTTGGTTATAAATGGTGATAAAAACGGCTGTCGTAGTATTAAAAACCTACTTCCCAATACAGAATTTTGCAAAGATATTGTTCAGCACTTCTTGCGAGGTTATTTCGCCTGTTATTTCGCCCAAAGCATCTAAACAATCGTGTAAATCCACTGCCAACAGGTCTTCGGGCAGGTGGTTCGCCATGTTTTGTTGCAGTTGTTTGAGGGCTTGCAGGGCTTTGCTAAGGGCTTCAAAGTGGCGTGTGTTGCTGATTAGCACAGACGAAGTATCGTAATCACTGAACACGTTTTGCAAAATAGCGAGCAACGGAGCGATTTGGTTGTTTTTGGCAGAAATATGCACCGTTAATTTATCTTGTTGATTTTCAGTATTTTGTGTCACCAAATCGGCTTTATTGTAAGCATAAATCCAAATTTTATCCTGCGTTTTTTCGGGCGTAAAGGACAACCGTTGCGGATTCGTTGAATCAATCACTTCGATGACGATTTTTGCCTTACGAATGCTCTCTTTGGTGCGTTCAATGCCCATCTGTTCCACTTGGTTTTCGGTCGTTCGCAACCCAGCCGTATCAATCAGCCGAAACAGTTTATCGCCAATCGTTATGCACTCCTCAATCGTGTCGCGGGTGGTGCCAGGGATGTTGCTCACCAAAGCCCTCTGTTCGCCCAAAAGTGCATTGAGTAGAGTCGATTTACCCGCATTAACCGCCCCAATAATCGCCACAGGAATCCCATTTTTTATCGCATTACCCACCTGAAACGACTCAATGAGCGTCTCCAACTCGGTTTGTATCGTTTGCACCAACTGTTGAAGCTCGTTTCGGTCGGCAAATTCAAGGTCTTCGTGGTCGGCAAAATCCAATTCCAACTCAATCAAAGACGTAAATTGCAGCAGTTGGTCGCGTAGTTGTTGCAGTTTTTGCGACACGCCCCCTTTGAGTTGGGCAAGTGCGATGTCTTTTTCCGCTTTGGACTGCGAGGCAATAATATCGGCGACCGATTCGGCTTGCGTCAAGTCCAACTTACCATTCAAAAAGGCTCGTTGTGTAAACTCACCCGCTTTTGCCAAAGTCGCACCCGCTTGGATGAGCCACTGGAGCAGTTCTCGCTGGATATACACGCTCCCATGGCACGCAATCTCCACCATATCCTCGCCCGTGTAACTATGCGGAGCCAAAAACAGCGTAACCATCACCTCGTCCAACACCTCGCCATTGCGGACAATATGCCCGTAATAAGCCCGTCTTGCCTGTCCTTCGGTGAGTTTTTGCTTGCCTTGAAAAATCTTATCCACGATGCTGATAGCCTCTGTTCCACTGACTCGCACAACAGCAATTCCACCCACTCCGTAGGGCGTTGATATGGCACAAATGGTACTCATAAGAGGGTTATGCGGGCATTACAAGCCAACTGACCGTTTTCCGCATTCATCTGATAATTGATAATTTGGTCGTTTCGTTCCCATAAAATGGTGGTTTGTTCCTCCAATTTCACCTCTTTGGGGTAGATGATGTCCAACCGAAACTCCCCAACATCTTTGAGCCACTCCGAGTAGGCATCCAAGAACATTTCGGTGTATTTGCACGAGTTGCAATGCCCGTTATAATCCAAGTCGGAGTAGCGAATAGTGCGGTTGGTTGTGCTGTGAGGTTGCGTGATGGGGGGTAGTTTTTGGGTGCGTTGCAAGTCAATACTTTCGAAGGTTTGCAGTTGGGTAAAGCGTTCTTCGTTAAATATATTGACTATTTTTCGCTCCAACAAATTCATCAACACCCACGTACTGTTTGCTTGACCGATTTGTCGTTTGCCTTCTGGGGTCTGCAAAAAAATGCGAAAATTTCGGAACGAAAACGAATGCACATTCCGCTCAACCCATGTTTCTACAATGATGGTTTCGTGTTCGGTGGGCAAATAACTCATCTGCACACTCAGATGTGTCAGCACCCACGAGATATGTTGCGGATAAAAAACGTCCAAGCCGATATTATCTTCGTTGGCAGCACAGCCGGCAGCGTTCAGCAAAAAATTTTCCAACATATTCAAACGCAACCGAAAAAACACATCCACATCGTAATAACGTACTGGATAGGTATATTCTTTATGTTTCATCTCAAAAATAGTTTTTACGCACGAAGGTATGAAATTATTATGAAAATGCGAAATTTTAGCGTTTTGGCAACTTTTAGAAATGGGATTTAAATGGATTTTATTACCTTTGCGACCTGTTTAACGCTTTATTTTTAATTATTTATGAAAAAAAGTATGCTTATCGTATGGATTGCCGTGTTTACGGTGTGGTTTGTGCTGGTGGTTGTCGATTTATTTGTGGATATTTTTGTCAAAAATGTGGTTATTGAGGGTTATGATGCTGTTCGGCATAGAGTGTTGGACATATCTCTTCCGATTGTATTGATTTGGACTTTTGCAGGAAGTTATCGCCGCAAGTCATTGTCTTGGCCTATCGTTACCAAACCGCTTCTGATTCGTATTTGGGCTGTTTTTGGAACACTGTTGGCGTTTTTGATTGTGTTGTTTATTCGCGATGTTTTTATTGACCATACGCTGGCTTGGGAGTATAGTCAGTCGCTTGTTTCGCGTTTTTTGGATATGACGCTATCACTGATTGTGTTGGTGAGTTTTACAATTCGTTATGTGTTGTGTAAAAAATGGAATGTGTCCGATTCCGATGCTTAAAAAATGATTTTTTACAACTGAAAAATGTTCATAAACTTTTATCAAAAAAAATAAAAATAAAATTATATCTTTGCGAGTTGTAATTACAGAATATGCAAAAAATACGAAATATAGCCATCATTGCCCATGTGGATCATGGGAAAACGACTTTAGTTGATAAAATGCTTTATACCTCCAACCTTTTTCGCGAAAACGAACAGAAAGGGGAGTTGATATTGGACAACAACGATTTGGAGCGTGAGCGAGGGATTACAATCTTGGCGAAAAACGTTGCCATAGAGTATAACGGCTACAAAATCAACATCATAGATACGCCGGGACACGCCGACTTTGGTGGCGAAGTGGAGCGAGTGCTGAACATGGCAGACGGTGTGTTGCTGTTGGTGGATGCCTTCGAGGGACCGATGCCACAGACCCGTTTTGTGTTGCAAAAAGCCCTTGAACTGAACCTCAAACCCATCGTGGTTATCAATAAAGTGGACAAACTCAACTGCCGACCCGACGAAGTGCAAGAGGACGTGTTTGAGTTGATGATGAACTTGGGAGCAACGGACGAGCAGTTGGATTTTCAAACGATATACGGCAGTGCGAAAAATGGTTGGATGTCAACGGATTGGAAAAAGCCTACCACAGACATTCTGCCCCTGATGGATGCCATCATTGAGTACATCCCCGAACCCGAGTTTTTGGAAGGTACGCCACAAATGCTCATCACGAGTTTGGATTACAACTCCTACGTGGGTCGGATTGCGATTGGACGTGTACACAGAGGCGTTTTGAAAGATGGCATGATGGTTTGTTTGGCGAAAAAAGACGGTACCAAAACCAAAGTGAAAATCAAAGAATTGCATACCTTTTCGGGTATGGGACACATCAAGACGGACGGAGTAAAGAGTGGCGATATTTGTGCTTTGATTGGCATTGATGGGTTTGAGATTGGCGATACGATTTGCGATGCCGAAAATCCCGAACCACTCGCTCCCATAGCCATTGATGAGCCGACTATGTCCATGATTTTTACCATCAATAACTCGCCATTTTTTGGCAAAGAAGGCAAGTTTGTTACCTCGCGTCATATCCACGACCGTCTGCAGAAAGAGTTGGAGAAGAATCTCGCGTTGCGGGTTGAAAAAAGTGAGACGCAGGACGTGTGGCGTGTGTATGGACGAGGCGTGTTGCATCTCAGTGTGTTGATTGAGACGATGCGGCGTGAAGGATACGAACTGCAAGTGGGGCAACCACAGGTGATTATCAAGGAAATAGACGGCGTGAAGTGCGAACCGATTGAGCAACTGACCGTCAATACGCCCGAGAGTTGTTCGGGTAAGATTATAGAGTATGTGTCGGTGCATAAAGGCGATTTGGTGAGTATGAATATGGTGAATGACCGTGTGCAGTTGGAGTTTACCATTCCGTCGCGTGGTATCATCGGTATGCGAACCTACGTTTTGAATATATCCGCTGGCGAAGCCATTATGTCGCACAGATTCTTGAAGTTTGAGCCCTACAAAGGCGAAATAGAAAAACGCGTCAATGGTTCGTTGATTGCGATGGAAACGGGCACGGCATACGCTTATGCGTTGGATAAACTGCAAGACAGAGGTAAGTTTTTTATCTCGCCACAAGATGAAGTGTACGCTGGGCAAGTCGTGGGCGAAAGCACTAAAGAAGGCGACATCGTCATCAATGTTTGCAAGTCCAAAAAACTGACCAATATGCGTTCGAAATCCGCTGACGATAAGGCTGTTTTGCCTCCACCAGTCGTGTTTTCGTTGGAGGAAGCGTTGGAGTACATCAAAGATGATGAGTACGTTGAAGTAACGCCAAGTCATATCCGTATCCGTAAAATCATTTTGGACGAAACGGAACGTAAAAGAGCAAGTAAATAGTTAAATTAAAATAACAACAAAAATATGCAAGTAACTTTATCCGAAATTAAGGATTTAATGGCGACCTTGACGATAGTGGTCGAAGAAGCAGATTATAAAGAAACGGTTTCCAAAGAACTCAAAAAACTGCGTTCGCAAGTGCAAATGCCCGGTTTTCGTTCGGGTATGGTGCCGATGGGAATCGTGGAGAAGAAGTTTAAGCCGAGCGTGATGGCGGAAACGATTGAGAAAAAAATAGACGAGAGTTTTGAAACTTTTCGCAAAGAGCATCGTAATTTGCTCCTCAATCCCGTCTCCAATGACGAGTTGACGCCCGAGTTGGATTTTACCAATCAAACCTCTTTTACGTTTGTTTTTGACGTGGCTTTTTCGCCCGATTTTTCCGTCAAATTGGACAAGAAAACGAAAATTGAACAATATAATATCACCCTCACCGACGAGGTTTTGAATGACGTTGTGAAAAACATTACGTTGCAACATTCTACGCGTGAGTCGGTGGAAAAGTATAAAAAACATGATATGTTCGCGGGAGAGTTAGAAAGTACTCTTTATTCAATTGAGTATACTATTATTAATCCTGAATATATCAAGGATGAAGAAGTGAAGAATTTATTTATACAAGCTAAAAAAGGGGATATAATAGATTTTAATCCCAAAAAAGCTTTTAAGGATGATAGAAAATTAGCTTCTTTTATTGGGATAGATACAGAAGAGTTATTTGATTTAGATTATACTTTTAAAATCAATGAGATACTTAGATCAGTGCCATCGCCTTTAAACGAAGAATTATTTAAAAAAGTATTTAACGATGATTCCATCAAAACAGAAGCCGATTTTAGAGCCAAACTGAAAGAACGTTTTGATGAAAATGATGCTTTTGAAACTGAATGGAAATTTGCGATGGATGTTCGCAAAAAAATCGTGGAAAAAGTGGATAAAATCGCCTTGCCAGAAGCGTATTTGAAGCGTTATTTCACATCTCGTAGCAAAGATTTGTCGGGGCAAGATATTGAAAAAGAATATCCCAAATTTTTGGAGCAAATCAAGTGGCAATTAGCGATTGACAAGGCTTGCGACGAGTACGAAGTGAAGATCGAAAAAGAAGATTTGGATAGTTTTGTTCGCAAACAGACGCTTTCATCGTACTTCGGATACGGTTTTTACGGCAAAATGGATGATGCGTTTTTTAACCAAATCATCCAAGAACGCTTGGCAGACCAAAAGACGCTGGAACAAGATTTTTATTTTGTAACGCTCTTCAAAATAGCACAAAAAGTCAAAGAAACCATCACGGTGGTGGAGAAAAATGTAACGCCCAAAGAATTTAACGAGTTGAATAAATAATGCAATTTTCCACAGCGGTTGATATTATAAAATCTCGTTATCCGATTGTTTATTCAGATAAAATTTTGACTTTGGGGTCATGTTTTGCTGACCAAATGGCGGAAAAATGTCGGAAATATCTCTTTCAGATAACGGCTAATCCGTTTGGCGTTTTGTATAATCCGTTTTCGATTGCGTACGCTATTCAGGCGATGGCGAATGAAGATATGAACGTGCCAATCGTTTTTCACAATGGCATGTATCATTCGTTGTTTCACCATAGCGTTTTTTCGAGCGGGAGTCAGATTGATTTGCAAAATAATGTGCAACAGAGCATCATCGAGGGGCATAAGGCGTTGCGTGAAGCGAATGTGGTGATTGTTACGTTTGGGACGGCGTTTGTGTATGCTTTGAAGAACTTGTCGCTGTTGGTGAATAACCATTTTAATGAGCCGTTTGTGGTGGCAAATTGCCATAAACTTCCACCGCAAAACTTCACGCGGTATCGTATGGATGTGCAGGAAATTGTGGATTTGTGGCAGTCGATATTGGATTATTTCCCCAATAAACATTGGATTTTTACGGTAAGCCCAATTCGGCATTTGCAAGACGGTTTGCACGAAAATCAACTTTCAAAATCGACCTTAATGTTGGCTATTGAGCAGTTGATGAAGAATAATGCACAACGAAAAATAAGTTACTTCCCAGCATACGAAATTTTGTTGGACGAATTACGCGATTATCGCTACTATGCAGACGATTTATTGCATCCTTCGAGTGTGGCAGTGGAGTATGTTTGGGAAAAATTTGCAAGTACCTTTTTGCACACCACCGAACAAACCGAAATGAAGCGCATGAATAAACTGTATCTCAACACGCAACATCGTCCGAACATTCCCCATTCTGCCGAACACGAAAAATTCCAGCAAAAGACACAAAAATTATACGATTCCCTTTTGCCTGACCACCCGTGGATACAACAAACTACGCCCACTTTTACGCCCATCACCACAAAAATTCCACAGGACGCAACCAACGAAAAATTCCGCCAGATTACGAACAAAATTTATCGTGCCATCCAACCTCAACCTCACCACCTGACCCAACCTATCCCCACGTATACCGCTCCGAAAATGGCACCGAACCCGATTGTCAATACAAATTATCGTCCTATTGATAGCCATTTGCCGTATAACGAACGGCTCAAAGAGGTAACCCGCAAGTTAAGTAAAATGTTAAAAATCAATTCATAAGCTATGGAAGAAAAAGAAATACGTTTGCCCGAAAATGCGAATCGCCCGTTGAAGGAAGGCGAAGAGTACAAGCCGATTTTGCCTGCAGAGCAGGATATAACCGAAATTACGCCGTATAGCGTGTCGATGGGTGTGCTGATGGCGATTATTTTCTCGGCTGCTGCAGCTTATTTGGGACTGAAAGTTGGACAAGTTTTTGAGGCGGCTATCCCTATTGCGATTATTGCGGTGGGTTTGAGTAGTGCCCTAAAACGCAAGAATGGTTTAGCGGAAAATGTTATCATTCAATCAATTGGCTCATCCAGTGGTGTGATCGTAGCGGGAGCAATTTTTACGCTTCCAGCTTTATATATTTTGCAAGCCAAATATCCCGATATGACGGTTACTTTTTTGGAAGTGTTTATGTCGTCGTTGTTGGGTGGATGTTTGGGCATCTTGTTTTTGATACCTTTTAGACGGTATTTTGTCAAGGAAAAACACGGCGAGTATCCTTTCCCCGAAGCAACAGCTACCACACAGGTGCTCATCGCAGGTGCTTCCAGCAAAGAAAATAGTTCGCAAAACTCCAAGATTTTGGTGGTTGCGGCTTTGATTGGTGGAGTTTATGACTTCTTGGTTTCTTCGTTGGGCTTGTGGAAAGAGACCATTTCTACCCGTTTGATGGGGTGGGGCGAGGTGCTGGCTCAAAAACTCAAGTTGACTTTTTCCATCAACACGGGTGCGGCTTTGTTGGGTTTGGGGTACATCATTGGTTTGAAATATGCAGTGATTATTTGTTCGGGTAGTTTGTTCGTTTGGTGGGTTATTTTGCCGTTGATTGGAACGATTGGTGGCATGGAAAGTGTTGACCCACAGACGCTCTTCTTGAATTATGGACGTAATATCGGCATTGGTGCGATTGCCATGGCGGGTTTGATTGGTATTATCAAAAACCGTGGCGTGATTGGCAGTGCTTTTTCGTTGGTCAAACAAGAATTTGGCAAAGGCAAGCAGGTAGCCGCAGAAATCAAACGCACCGATAGGGATTTGTCCATGAAGTTTTTTGTGATTGCTATCGTGGTGGCGTTGGTGTGTGTGTTTGTGTTCTTTTTGGTGGGAGTGTTGCATAATTTTGTGCAGACGATAGTGGCTTTTCTCGTGGTTACGATTATAGCTTTCTTGTTCACCACGGTTGCGGCGAATGCGATTGCGATTGTGGGTACGAATCCCGTGAGTGGTATGACGCTTATGACGCTCATCATTGCGAGTATCGTGTTTGTGGCAGTGGGTATGCGTGGTAGTAGCGGTATGGTAGGTGCGATGGTGATTGGTGGGGTTGTGTGTACGGCTTTGAGTATGGCAGGAGGCTTTATTACGGACTTGAAGATAGGTTATTGGATAGGTACGACACCCAAAAAGCAGGAGATGTGGAAGTTCTTGGGAACGTTGGTGAGTGCCGTTACGGTCGGTGGGGTGATGATTGTGCTGAATAAGACGTATGGTTTTGTGGGCAATAATGCGTTGCAAGCCCCACAAGCAAACGCTATGGCAGCCGTTATTGAACCCTTGATGAGTGGACAAGGTGCTCCGTGGATGCTGTACGGCGTGGGGGCTATTTTGGCTTTGTTGCTCAACTTTTTGAATGTGCCTGTGCTGGCTTTTGCGTTGGGTATGTTTATTCCTTTGCACCTCAATACGCCTTTGTTAGTGGGTGGTGCGGTAAATTATTTTGTGAATAAAAAACGCGAACGGGACGGAGTGCAAGCGGAAGCGTTGGCGAACAAACGGAACGAAAAAGGGACGTTGATTGCGAGTGGGTTTATTGCAGGTGGTGCGTTGATGGGCGTGGTGAGTGCTATCATTAAGTTCTGTGGCGTTGATTTGTATCTCACGGAGTGGGAGGCATCCAATACGGCAGGTGTTTTGAGCTTGGCGATGTATGTTTTGCTGACGATATATTTTGTGTGGTCATCTAATAAAGTGCAAAAATGATAAAAAAGGTTGCTATTATTGCGGGTGGAGATAGTGGCGAGTATAGTGTTTCGTTGCGAAGTGCTAATTTCCTCTATGAACAAATTTCCTCAAAATATGAGGCGGTTGTTGTGTTGTTGCGGGGTTTAGATTGGCAGGCACTCGTTGAATGGAACTACGAAAATGATACGATTGTGCCTACCAAAACGGCTCCAATAGACAAGAATGACTTTTCGTACACCGTTGATGGCGTGAAGCACACGATCGACTATGCTTATATCACCATTCACGGTACACCCGGCGAAAATGGCATCTTGCAGGGCTATTTTGACTTGTTGCATATCCCGTATTCAACTTGCAACACCTTGTCGGCATCGATAGCCTTCAATAAATATACTTGCAACCATTATCTGTCGTCGTTTGGTGTGCGGATTGCGAAAAGTGTGTTGTTGCGTGCCAATCGACCTCAACCGACTACCAAAGAGATTGTGCAGACCGTTGGGTTACCCTGTTTCATCAAAAGTAACGTGGGCGGAAGCAGTATCGGTTGCTACAAAGTGATGGCTGAAAATGAGGTGGAAAATGCTATCAAAAACGCTTTCAAAGAGGGTGATGAGGTGGTTTGTGAACGATTTATGGAGGGCATTGAGGTAACCTGTGGTGTTTATAAAACGAAGACGCAACGTGTCGCTTTCCCGATTACCGAAGTGGTACCTGCCAACGAGTTTTTTGATTATAACGCCAAATACAAGGGCGAAGTGCAAGAAATAACGCCTGCACGAGTGGATGAAGCCTTGTCTAAAGCCGTGCAAGAACTGACGTTGCACATTTACGATTTGTTGAATTGCCACGGCATTATTCGTGTGGATTATATTTTGACGCCCACGACCGACACGGATTCGCAGGAAAATTTGGGACTTGGCGTTGTGGCTGGCTATCATATCAACCTTTTGGAAGTGAATATCACGCCAGGCATGACTGCGACCTCGTTCATTCCGCAACAGGTGAGGGCTGCAAAAATGAACATAGTAGAGGTTTTGGAGAGCATTATTGAAGATAGATGATAGATTTTGACGCTTATATTGCTAACTTGGATTGGAAACGGGAGCCACACGGGCTGTACGAGCCGATAGAATACGCTCTTTCGTCGGGTGGAAAGCGTTTGCGTCCGATGATGGTTTTGTATGGGTGCAGTTTGTTTGGTGGTGATGTGCAGAAGGCTTTGCCAGTGGCTTTGGCGGTGGAGTTGTTCCATAATTTTACGCTCCTGCACGACGACATTATGGACAATGCAAAGATTCGCCGCAACAAACCGACCGTGCACGTCCGTTGGAATAATGCCACGGCGATTTTGTCGGGCGACCAGATGAACATTGAGGCATATAAGGCGTTGGAAAAGGTGTCCGAAGATAAATTGGGAGTTATTTTGCGGCTTTTTAATACGATGACGACCCAGATTTGCGAAGGACAACAGTACGATATGGACTTTGAAAATAGCGATTCGGTTACTGTGGAAGCCTATTTGGATATGATTCGGCTCAAGACGGCAGTGTTGTTTGCGGTGTCGTTGCAAATGGGTGGATATATGGCTGATGCTTCGGAACAAAATCAAGAAATTTTGTATAATTTGGGACTGAATATCGGCATGGCATACCAGCTACAAGATGACTATTTAGATACCTATGGCGATGTGAAAACGTTTGGGAAAGAAATTGGAGGCGATATTTGCGAAAATAAAAAAACATTTTTGTTGCTGTCGGCTTTGCAAGAAAAGTCGGCTTATACAGAAGAGTTGCAAGGTTGGTTGAAGAAAACGGACTTCGTGCGTCAAGAAAAAATCCAAGCCGTGCGAAAAATATACGATAAATTGCTGATTCCTGAAAAAATTGAAAAAAAAATAGAAGAATATACAAAAAAAGCATTTATTTTGCTAAATGAATGTCCGCAAAACGAAATACAAACAAAATTACATAATTTAATTGTTCATTTGTCCAAAAGAGAATCGTAATTATGCCTTACCGTCGTTTACCAAATACGCATGTTGCTCGTTTGAGAGCCTTGAAAATTGCCGTTGATAAAGCGTTGTCTTTGGATTTTCACGACCGTGCTATTCAGCCTGCTACCTTCGAACAAGCACGTAGTATGGTCAAACAATACGAAACTCTGTTGGTGCAGTACCAAGATAGTTATGCAGCACGCACAACGGCGAATAAGATATATATGAATAACTTGCAGAAAGCAAGAATGTATATCTCGCATTTTATTCAAGTGTTTAACCTTGCTGTTATTCGGGGCGAAATAAAAAGAGACTACAAAGAGTATTACCAATTGGAAAAAGATGATGACACCGTTCCGAATTTAACGTCTGAAGAAGATATTCTCAAATGGGGAGCCAATATCATCGAAGGTGAAGAAAAGCGGATAAGCGAAGGTGGAACAGCGATTTATTTCCCATCTATTGCCAAAGTGCGTGTTTATTACGATATATTCAAAGAGCAATACATCAGCCAACAACAACATAGACGAACCAAGGACCGCATGTCCAAAGAGGTCGAACAAATCCGAGGTAAAATAGACGCAATCATCTTGGATATATGGAATGATGTGGAAGAATTTTATAAAGATTGTAATCCATACGAAAAATGGATCAAATGCCGTGAATATGGCTTGATATATTACTATCGTAAAGGGGAAGAAATTTTGGGCCCCGATGCGGATAACGAAGAATTTGTAGAATAAACTCTAATACCAAATAATATGAAAAAAGAAATTAAATTCTCACTTGTCTATCGAGACATGTGGCAAAGTTCAGGCAAATATGTGCCTCGTAAGGATCAGTTGGCGAAGATCGCTCCCGTGATTATTGATATGGGCTGTTTTGATAGGGTTGAAACGAACGGTGGAGCCTCTGAGCAAGTGAATTTACTGTATGGTGAAAACCCTAACGAAGCCGTTCGGACCTTCACCAAACCCTTTAATGAAGTTGGTATCAAAACCCACATGTTGGATAGGGGTTTGAATGCCTTGCGAATGAACCCTGTGCCAGCAGACGTGCGTCAGTTGATGTATAAAGTGAAACATGCACAAGGCACCGACATCACGCGTATCTTCTGTGGTTTGAACGACCCACGTAATATCTTGCCGAGTATCAAATGGGCAAAAGAGGGTGGCATGACACCACAAGCCGCTATGTGTATTACGTTCTCTGCCGTTCACACCGTAGATTATTATGTTAATTTGGCAGAGCAGTTGATTGAAGGTGGGGCAGAGGAGATTTGCCTCAAAGACATGGCAGGTATCGGTCGTCCACACTCGTTGGGCTTGATTGTGAAAGCCATCAAAGAAAAACACCCCGACATCATCATCCAATATCACGGACACTCGGGTCCTGGTTTCTCAGTAGCTTCGATGTTGGAGGTTGCCAAAGCGGGTGCAGATGTGTTAGACGTAGCTATGGAGCCACTCAGTTGGGGTATGGTTCATCCCGATGTGATAACGATTCAAGCGATGCTCAAAGATGCAGGCTTCTTGGTAAAAGACATCAATATGAAGGCTTACATGGAGGCTCGCTCGCTCACCCAATCGTTTATAGATGACTTCTTGGGCTACTGGATTGACCCACGTAACTCGCGTATGTCGTCCTTGTTGGTGGGTTGCGGCTTGCCTGGAGGTATGATGGGGTCACTGATGGCTGACTTGAAAGGTATGCACGCTGCTATCAATATGAACTTGAAGAATCGTGGCAAGAGCGAACTCTCGGAAGACGAGTTGTTGGTAGAACTCTTCAACGAAGTACAACGTATATGGCCGATGTTGGGTACACCTTGCTTGGTTACGCCGTTCTCGCAGTATGTTAAAAATGCTGCTTTGTTTAACTTGTTCTCCAAATCGATGGACGAAGCACCCTTCACGCGTATGGACGAAGCAATGTGGGGTATGGTCTTGGGTAAATCGGGTAAGTTGCCTGGTACTTTGGCTCCCGAAATTATCGAGTTGGCTCATAAGAAAGGCTACGAGTTCTACACCGACGACCCACAAAAATTGTATCCAGATGAGTTGCCTCGCTTCATAGAAGAAATGAAAAAAGAGGGCTGGGATAGAGGTCGCGATGACGAAGAGTTGTTTGAGTTTGCAATGCACGAAAAACAATATCGTGAATATAAGTCGGGTCAAGCCAAAGAGCAATTTAACAAAGACTTGTTGGAGCGTATGGAAAAAGCTGCCAAAGGTGGTCAACAGATTGTCTTCTTGTCCGATGCTGACAAACGTGCGATTTTGCATCCGAATGCAGAACCTATTGAAGCAAGTCACGACGGTAAGTTATTCTGGGAATTGGACTTCGACAGTGTTTCAAAAGCTCCTGTCTTGGGTACAATCGTCAAGAAAGATGCTATCGTGGCTTATATTCAGACCCCACACGGCATGGAGGCTTTGAAGGCTTTGGATAACGGTAAGATTGTGAATATCTGCTGTGAACAAGGCGGTGTGATTGCCAAAGGTCAGCCTATCGCTTGGGTTGAAAGGGTGCAAGTAGAGGAAGAAAAGAAGGTTAAGAAAGCCCCAGGTAAACCCGATACGGAAGTTCTAGAACACGAATCCAAATGGAAAAATCGTCCAAGAGGTATCTGATTTCGGGCGGAGGAACGGGAGGACATATCTTTCCGGCTGTAAGTATCGCCAATGCTTTGCGTGAACACGACCCCAAGTGCGAGATTCTCTTTGTGGGAGCCAATAATCGCATGGAGATGGAGCGTGTTCCGCAAGCGGGATACAAAATAATCGGCTTGCCTATTCTCGGCTTCAATCGCCAAAACCTGCTTAAAAACATCAAAGTGCTCATCAACTTGGTGCGTTCGATTGTGCAGGTTCGTAAAATCGTTCGGGAGTTTCAACCCAACGTGGCGATTGGTGTCGGGGGGTATGCGAGCGGTGCGGCGATGTATGCGGCTGCCAAGATGGGTATCCCTGTTTTATTGCAAGAACAAAACGGCTTTGCTGGCGTAACGAATAAGTTGCTCAAAGACAAAGCCCAGACGATTTGTGTGGCGTATGAGGGAATGGAAAAGTTCTTCCCAAAAGAAAAAATAGTCCTCACGGGCAATCCGATTCGCCAAAATCTCTGCAATGGCGACAAAAACGAGGCACAAAAATTCTTCTTTCCGCATAATGCAAGCCCGAAAAAAACGCTGTTAATTATCGGTGGTAGTCTGGGTGCAAGGACTATCAATAATGCCATCATGCACCACCTGCAAGCCTTGGCGGATGCCGACATACAGGTCATTTGGCAAACGGGCAAACTCTACTACGAAGAGTGCAAACAAGCCATGCAACCGTTCCAAGACAATCACAATATATTGTGTACGGATTTCGTTTCGCGGATGGATTTGGCGTATGCGTTGGCGGATTTGGTGATTTCGCGTGCGGGTGCGTCCTCGGTTTCGGAGATTTGTTTGTTGGGCAAAGCGTCTATTTTAGTGCCTTCACCGAATGTGGCAGAAGACCATCAAACGCACAATGCTATGGCACTTGTACACAAAAATGCCACGATTTTAATCAAAGATTGCGATGCTGAAGAAACGCTCGTGAGTACGGCTTTGAGCAAAATCCAAGAAAATGAAACTCTTGAAACGTTGGGTAAAAATGCTTTGTTGCTCGCTAAACCAGACGCTACACAGCAGATTTTGAACGAGATTTTAAAAATACAACGATGAAAGCGTTAGTAAAAAGAGAACCAAAGTTAGGCATTTGGTTGGAAGACGTTCCTATGCCCGAGGTGGGTTTGACTGACGTGTTGATTAAGGTTACTCAAGCGGCAATTTGCGGAACAGATTTGCATATGTACAAATGGGACGAATGGTCGCAAACACACTGCCAACCACCATATATCATGGGTCACGAGTTCGTGGGAGTCGTGGCACAAGTGGGCAATGGTGTGAAGAATTTCAAGGTAGGCGAACGCGTAACGGCAGAAGGGCATATCGCCTGTGGACATTGTCGAAATTGTCGTCGGGGTATGGCACACGTCTGCGAACACACCCTCTCGGTGGGTATAACGCGTAACGGGGCGTTTGCGGAGTATGTGGCGATTCCTGAATCTAACGTGGTGAAAATCAACAAGAAAATATCCGATGACTTTGCTTCCATTATGGACCCGTTTGGTAATGCCACCCATACGGCTTTGTCGTTCCCGCTGTTGGGCGAAGACGTGCTGATTACGGGTGCGGGGCTTATTGGCACTATGGCAACGGGCATTTGCAGGTACGCAGGAGCCAAAAACATCGTTGTTACGGATTTGAATGACTTGCGGTTGGACATTGCTAAAAAGATGGGTGCGACCCTCACGGTCAATGCTAAAAAAGGCGAAACGATAGCCGATGCGATGGCACAGTTGGGCATTCACGGCTTTGATGTGGGGTTGGAGATGTCGGGCTCGCCAATTGCGTTTAACGATATGGTTGCCCACATGTACAAAGGGGCGAACATTGCCCAACTCGGTATTTTGCCTGCCGAGACCCACGTGAATTGGTCGGATATTATTTTTAATGCCCTTACCATCAAAGGCATCACGGGACGTAAGATGTGGGAAACATGGTATCAGATGGAGCAGATGCTCTTGGGTGGCTTGGATTTGTCGCCCGTTATTACGCACCATTTTGCGTTTGAGGATTTTCAGAAAGGGTTTGATGTGATGACAGAAGGGAATTGTGGTAAAGTGATTCTAAAAATTTCTTAACATGTAATCGTAAAAGGGAATGTAGATGGGGATTTTTCGTGATTTTTTATTCTCATAAAAGGTCTTCTTTTGGTGCGGAAAAATGGGTTGTAAAGCAAAAAATAAGGTCGTTGGACTGACAGCATATTGTCAAAAAGGCATAAAATCTGAAATGGCATAAGATTTGTAAAAATAAAATACTAAAAAAGTTTAATAAAAAATTAAAAAAGTTTAATAAAATAATTCAAGAAATAATGAAAAAGGCGTTAAAAAAAGTGGTGATGTTCTGCTTGTTACTCTGCTTATTAGTCAGTTGTGGCAAAAATAAGGAGGAAAATAAAGTGGAATCAATCAATGTAAAAGTGCAACGCATTGACTCGGTTGCTTCTGCGACAACAAGTACATACGTGGGCGTAATCAAAGAGAAAAGCAACACGCCAATGAGCTTTCAAATGGGTGGCACGATTACAAAAGTGTTTGTAAAGAATGGTGATTTTGTTCGCAAAGGGCAAGTTTTGATGATGGTTGACAGCGTTAACATCAACAATCTCTATCGCACAGCCAAAGCCAAATACGAGCAAGCCAAAGATGGCTACGAACGTGCCGCAAAAGTATATGAACAAGGTGGTTTACCCGAGATAGAGTTTATTTCGATCAAAACCAAACTGCAAGAAGCGGAAAACCTCTATTCTTCGTCCTTAAAAGAGAATGAAAATACGACCTTGTATGCCTCTTGTGACGGGGTGATTAGCGAGTGTAATGTGGAAGAAGGACAAAATGTTATCCCGAATCAAACCGTTTGTAGTATATTGAATATCAACGAGTTATTTGTTGATTTTGCTGTGCCTGAAAACGATATTGTCAAGGTGCAAAAAGGGGATCCTATTCAAGTTAGTATCAATGCCTTAGATGGCACGTACACGGGTAGGGTAACCGAAAAAGATTATTCTGCCAATGCCATCTCGCACACCTATCCGATTAAGGCACAATTGAATAATAAGCAAAACTTGATGCCAGGTATGCTTTGTAAAGTCCAACTAACAAAGAATGACATCATGGGTTTTGTGATTCCTTCGCATTGTATTCAAACGGGCGTTGACGGCTTGACGATATGGGTTTTAGAAGATGGCTTAGCCAATAAACGTTCTATCCATACAGGAGCCTATTCCAACGGTGGAATTTTGGTTACAGACGGACTATCGAAGGGTGATTTGGTGGTTGTGGAAGGCAACCAAAAATTGTATAAAGGTGCTCAGGTAACGGTGATTGAATAGTTATGAAACGCAAAATAAATAGAACCTTTATCGAGACGGGTATGGTCGGGCATGGCCTGATTTACTTCGTTTTCGCGATAGTGGTTGCTTTTGGAATTTGGAGTATCCCCAACATCAACAAGGACGAATTTCCACAATTTACCATTCGTCAGGGGGTTGTTGCGGCTATTTATCCAGGTGCCACAGCCCAAGAAATAGAGCAACAAGTTACGCAACCATTGGAGGAATTTCTTTTTACCTATTCCGAAATTGACAAGAAAAAGACGCGTTCGGTAACCGAAGATGGCGTGGCATATATCTTTGCCGAATTGCGTAAAGAGGTGGATAATAAAGACCAAGTGTGGTCAAAAATCAAGTTGGGCTTGAACCTATTCAAACTGACAAGTATGCCACAGGGCGTGTTGCAGATTGTGGTGGTGGATGATTTTGGAAGTACTTCGTCGCTTTTGTTGGCAGTGGAAAGTCCCGAGCGTACACCGCGTGAGTTGGAAGAATTTGCCCGAAAAATCGCCCGTTCGTTGCGAACCATTGATGAGATGGGTAACATTAAAATCGTGGGTAAACAGCAAGAAGAGATTTCGGTTGAGATTGATGCCAACAAATTGTCGCAATATGGAATCAACCAAACGGCGTTGCTTACCGAGTTGAATCTGCAAGGGTTCCGTACGATTGGTGGACGTTTGAAAAGCGATAATTTGATGCTTCAAATTCAAATCCCCTATCGAAACGAGTATGAAGTGGGCGAACAGATTGTGTTCATGAATCCGCTACAGACCGAACATGTGGTGCGTTTGA
Source organism: Paludibacteraceae bacterium (assembly GCA_045118535.1). Classification (GTDB taxonomy): domain Bacteria; phylum Bacteroidota; class Bacteroidia; order Bacteroidales; family Paludibacteraceae; genus Colicola. Next base: position 11,377 of record JBGUYG010000065.1, on the reverse strand, counting down.
AGGACATTGCAACCATCACTCGCCACTACAAAGAAGCCTCTAAATTTGTGGAGTATTTTGAGCAAGAAGATAAGGCATCGTGCTTGATTATTGATATTCAGATGTTGCCCGGACATAATGTGGTTCGTTTTGGCGAAAAAGTGGATAAAGTCCTTGCCGAAGTGCTGCAACAAATTCCACCAGACGTACATACACACCGTATCACCGACCAACCGAAAGTGGTAGCAGATAGTGTCTATTCGTTCTTGCACGACCTCGTGTTGAGTATGCTTTTTGTGATTGGAACGATGTTGCTACTCTTCCCTTTCAAAACGGCTATGGTAGCGGGTATAGCGGTTCCTTTCTGTACCTGCGTGAGTATGGGTATGATGTATGCAGCGGGTATTGAATTGAATACGGTAACGTTAGCGGCTTTGATAGTGGTGCTGGGTATGGTGGTGGATGACTCGGTGGTTGTCTTAGACGGTTATACGAACACGTTGGAAGACCGACATTCAAGTTGGTATTCTGCTGCCGTCTCGACTTATAGTTTGTATGTCCCGATGTGCGTGGCGTCTTCTACGATTGCGACCATGTTCTTCCCGATGACGAAAATCATTACGGGTACCTTGGGTGAGTTTGTGCAATTCTTCCCGTGGGCGATTTTGTTTGCGTTGATTGCAAGTATGTCGTATGCGTTGTTCTTTGTGCCGTTTGTTGCCACTCGCGTAATCAAATTCCAAACCGATGATAATAAAAACCTTTTTGCACGCTTGCAAGATAAGGTTTTCCGTGCCATGCAAGAGGGTTATGAGAAGCTGTTAGATTGGTGTTTTAAGCATGCGGGTTTGTATTTTGCTGGGTTTATACTTTTGCTGTGCTTGGGTGGATTCTTGTTCTCTCGTTTGAACATCCAAATGATGCCAAAAGCCGATAGAGAGAGTTTTGCGGTGGAGATTTATCTGACTCCGAACTCGGACATTCATCAAACGACTACCATTTCGGATTCGTTGGCGAATATCCTCATCAAAGATGAACGCATTGTGAGTATCACGAATTTTGTTGGGCAAGCATCGCCACGTTTCCATACGACTTACGCACCGCAAGTGGCAAAGCCTTCCTACGCACAGTTTATCGTCAATACCGTTTCGCAGGAAGCCACGATTGAAGTGCTGGAAGAGTATGGTATCAAATATGCCGATTACTTCCCCAATGCGTACGTGCGTTTTAAGCAAATGGACTACCAAGATGTCAAAAACCCGTTTGAGATTTACATCAAGGGTGAGAATTTTGAGCAAATGGCGATTATAGCCGATAGTGTGAAGCAGTATATGAACACGTTGCCCGATGTGATGTGGGTGCATGATGATTATAGCCAAAGCGTATCCATGTTGCAAATCGACCTCAAACAAGACGAGGCAGAACGTTTGGGCGTAACGCAAACCTTGCTGTCGTTGTACTTGAATACGGTCTTGGGCGGACAAACGCTCTCCACGATTTGGGAGGAGGATTTTGCGATTCCTGTGATACTCTATACGCAAGGCAACGATTCGTTGAATTTTCAAGATTTGTTAGATTTGCGAATCCCCACGTTATATACTTGGGTTCCATTGCGTCAAGTGGCAACGATTACTCCTGTTTGGCGAAATGCTTCGTTGACGCGTTGGAATGGCGAAAGAACCATCACGGTCGGTTGTGATATGAAAGGTAATACTTCGCAACCTGTGATACAAAAGACGGTCGAAAAATGGGTAAACGAGCACTTAACCGACTTGCCCGAAGGCGTGAAAATAGAGTATGGTGGATTGACCGAAACGAACAAGAGTGTCATTCCAGAAGTGATTTTGAGTATTGTGGCAGCGTTGTTTGTGATGTTCTTAATTCTGTTGCTTTATTTTAAGAAAATTCCTATCTCGTTGCTCATTCTGTCGTCTGCTTCGTTCTGTTTGTTCGGTGCTTTCTTCGGACTGTATCTCTTCGGATTGGATTTCTCGATTACGGCTGTGTTAGGCGTTATCAGTTTGGTGGGTATCATTGTTCGAAGTGCCATCATTATGATTGAGTATGCCGAAGAGTTGCGGCGAAATGAGCACATGACGGCTCGTGATGCGGCTTTTCAGTCGGGAGTTAGGCGTATGAAACCGATATTCCTCTCGTCTGCTACAACGGCGTTGGGCGTGATACCGATGATTACTGCTCATACGAATTTGTGGATGCCGTTGGGTGTGGTGATTTGTTTTGGAACACTCGCTACATTGCCTTTGGTTGTTACTATTTTGCCTATTGCTTATTGGAAAGTGTATGAAAAGAAATAATATAATCGTGTTATTGTTCGCCGTGTTGTGTGCGAATACGTTGGGGGCACAACAGGTTTTAACGATAGATAGTTGCTTGGATTTGGCTCTAAAAAATAATAAAGCCTTGAAAGAACACAAAATAAGTGAAGAAAAAGCCAAGCAAGTGAAGATGCAAGTATTTACTAAATACTTCCCGAACATATCGCTTGTTGGAGCGGGCTATATGACTTTAGACCCCGTCGTGAAAATTAGCGACGAAAACATCAAAGACCACGATATGCGTGAGCGGTTGGATAACTTTTACAAAAATTTTGGCGAATCGTATGGCTTGCCGAATAGTATTTCGCTCTTTGAGAAAGGAATGATGGGAAGTGTTACGGCGGTGCAACCTATTTTTATGGGTGGAAAAATCGTGGCAGGCAATAAGTTAGCCAAGATGGGAGTTCAGGCAAGTGAATTGCAAACGGAGGTTTTTGTGCGGGATTTGTTGTTGGATATTGAGCAAAATTACTGGCTCATTGCCTCGTTGGAAGACAAAGTGCAGACCTTGCAGACCGTAACGCAACTCTTGGATACATTGCATTCGATTGTGTCAGTGGCAGTTGAAGCGGGTGTGGCTAAGAAAAATGACCTACTGCAAGTGCAACTCAAACAAGACGAAATAAAAGTCAAAAAAATACAATTGGATAACGGTATCGTGCTTGCAAAACGGAACTTATGCCAAAACATCGGTGTTGAGTACAATGATAGTTTGCAAGTGGATACGCTTTGGTACGAGGACAATGAGGATATTTCGTTGCCGAGTGCAGATATGGTGCAAACTCGCCCCGAAACCGAGCAACTGAAACTGCAACTGAAAGCGGGAAAAACCAAACGCTATATGGAAGTTGCGGAGGCGTTGCCCAAAATAGCTGTGATGGGTTCCTATTATTATGGCGACATCATGGGTATGAATACGGAGCATCTCAAAAGTACATACAACGCTAATGGGGTGGTGGGCTTGACGGTAACCGTGCCTTTGACGGGTTGGTGGGAAGCAGGTCATAAAATCAAAGCCCAATCGCTTGCCCTGCAACAAAACCAACTGCAATATGAGGATTTGACCGAAAAGATGCTGCTACAAACCTATCAAACCTACGATAAATTGTTGGAAACGAAGGCTATTTGCACGCAACAACAGACTTCACTCGCAACTGCCCAAGAGAATTATCGTCTCTATATACTCAACTACCAAGTGGGTCGGGCTTCGATTTCGGAATTGTTGGAGGCACAAGGTATGTATTTGCAGGCGTCAAACAATCTGACCGATGCCAAAATAAACTACTTGATGGCGATGAAACGTTATCAGGCATTGACGAAGTAAATTGTACAGCGATATGTGTAGAAAGGCAGGTTTCTTAGACCTGCTTTTTTTGCGAGGACAATATGCTGAAGAACCGCTATATGATGGTTAATCCGCCTGAGGAGTGGAAGATGCCTGAGACCCAGCAAGTACCCGACAAGTACAGGATAAGTACAGGACAAGTACAGGACAAGTTTCATGCAGAAAATGAAGAAATAAGAAGGGTTTTGAAGGCTATTGGGAACCAACAGATGTCTATTAAGGAAATAATGGAGGTTTTGAGTTTAAAAGGGAGGGATAATTTCCTGAATCTTTATCTCACCCCTGCCATTGCCGACGGTTTTGTAAGAATGCTCTATCCCAACAAACCTCGCCATCCACGCCAGAAGTATCTGCTCACGCCCAGAGGCATTAGGTTGTATAACGCAATCACGGACGAGCATTCGCAATAATGTCGTTGGAAAATCCACCTCTCGCTCCAAAATCATGAGGAAAAATTTTACCATTTTCCTCAAAAAAAACTACCTTCGCACCAAGTAACCCACAAAACCCAAGCAACCATGTCAAATATTTTATCCTACAAACTCAACACGATGCCCAAATCGGACGACCGAAACCTGTCGCTGATGAGCATGGCAGAAGTCCAACAAGCAAGACGTTTCCACGAGAGTTTTCCGCAATACAAGAAGACGCCCTTGGTGGATTTGAAACACATGGCGAACTATCTCGGCTTGTCGGCGATAAAGGTCAAGGACGAGTCGTATCGCTTTGGACTCAATGCCTTCAAGGTGCTCGGGGGCTCGTACACAATCGCTCGATACATCGCTGACGAACTGCAAAAAGACATCAACACGGTTGACTATCATTTTTTGACCAGCAACACCTGCAAACAAGAGTTTGGGCAAGCCACTTTTTTCTCTGCCACAGACGGCAACCACGGCAGAGGAATCGCTTGGGCAGCGAACCAACTCGGACAAAAGTGCGTGATTTTTATGCCCAAAGGCTCCACCCAAACGCGACTTGAAAACATCCGAAAAGAGGGTGCAACCGCTACCATAGAGGACTTGAACTACGACGATTGTGTCCGTAAGGCTGCACAGGAAGCCGCAAAAGTACCGCACGGGGTCGTGGTGCAAGACACGGCTTGGGAGGGTTACGAGAAGATTCCCGCGTGGATTATGCAAGGCTACGGCACGATGGCTCTCGAAGCCGATGAGGACTTTGGCGAAAAGCCGACTCATATCTTTGTGCAAGCAGGTGTTGGCTCACTCGCAGCAGGCATGGTGGGGTACTTTGCCAATAAATACAAGGACAATCCACCGATTATGGTGGTTGTGGAAGCGGCTGCTGCGAATTGTTTGTATCAAGGAGCCGTTGCCAATGACGGTCAGCCGCGTATCGTGGGAGGGGATTTGCGGACGATTATGGCAGGGCTGGCGTGTGGCGAACCCAATATCACGGCGTGGGATATACTCAAAAATCATGTGTCCTGTTTTGTATCCTTGCAGGACGAGGCAGCGGCGATGGCGATGCGGATGTTAGCGGCTCCCATCAAGGGCGATACCCCTATCGTCTCGGGCGAGTCGGGAGCAGCAGGATTTGGGGCGTTGGCAACGATTATGTTGCATGAAGAGTACAAAGCGTTGCGACAAGCCCTGCATTTAGACCAAAACGCAAAGGTCCTTTTGTTCAGCACCGAAGGCAACACCGACCCCGATGTTTACCGAAAAATAGTGTGGGAAGGCTGTTTGTAAGCCGTTTAGCACAGTTTACAGCACCGTACTGGCACACATTTTTTTGCATAGTTAGAAAAATGTGTTTACTTTCGCAATTGAAGTGAGCGTTGGCTCATTTTGACATATTTTTTATTCGCGTTTGCGATTTATTGGCCCTCTGGAATGTAGGAAGTTTCAAGGTGTATCATAATAAATAAGCAAACGTCCATTGTTGTATGTGGGCGTTACTTATCGATACACGGGCATTTCCTACAGCCTCAGAGGGATAGGGAACGCCCATTTTTTTGTGCCTCAGAGTTTTTATAAATAGGAGTTCTCCAAAATAAAAAAGCAAGCGTTGCGAGCCATTAAAGCAGAAAATGTAGTTAAATTATAAAACCGACGGGGCGATGGGATATAACTGCCAAAAAATAATATGAAAAAGATATTTTATTTGTTAGCCGTTGTAGGCGTAGTACTAACAGGGTGTAAAGATACCAATTCACCTGAAAATGCAAATGATGCTTTTACGTTCACCGAAGATGTAAGCAAACCGCTTGAGTTTGACGGAAGCAGTGCCGAACGGGCGTTGAGTTTTACTGCACAAGCCGATTGGTCGGTAAGTATTCAGCAAGGGGTTTCAAAAACACAAGTCAAGAAAAGCCCTCAAAAAGCAACGGAAAGCTCGGCAACATGGATAACAGTCAGTCCGATGTCGGGGCAAAAAGGGAGGCAACAAATCACGATTACTTGTGCTCCCAACGACCAAAATGAGGAACGATCAATTACTATTATTATCAGCGACGGCACGAATGAAATCAAAATTACCGTTGTGCAAGAGAAACTATCAGAGGATTTTGATGTATTTACGGCTATCGAAGATCCGATATTTTTATCATATTGTGAACAATTTGACCGCAATAAAGACGGAAAATTATCTTTGAGCGAGGCTAATACGGTGATTAGTGTCTTTGTTCACGGAGCAGAAGGTGCACACAAACCTAATCCTGGTCCTTGGAATGAAGGCAGAATTTTTTCTCTAAAAGGAATTGAATTTTTCAAAAATTTGGACACATTAGAATGTGGAGGTAATAGATTAACTTCTTTGAATGTAAGTAGTAATACCAAATTAAGAGAATTAAAATGTTGGGAAAATCAATTAACCTCTTTGAATGTGAGTGGTTGTAGAATATTGGACTACTTGGACTGTGCTGAGAATCAATTAACTTCTTTAAATGTAAGTGCTTGTATAGCATTATCCTACTTAGATTGTTATAATAATCAATTAACCTCTTTTGATATGAGTGGTTGTAAAAATCTGGAGGTTTTTAACTGTTCTATCAACCAGTTAAAATCTTTGGATGTAACTGGTTTAAGATATTTAGAATATTTAGGTTGCTATAACAATCAATTAACATCTTTGGATGTAAGTAAGAATACAAAATTGGAAACTTTGTTGTGTGTTGCAAATCAATTGACAACTTTGGATGTAAGTAAGAATACAAATTTGCAATACTTAGTTGCTTGGCCAATGAATACTCTAAAAAATCTTTATGTAAATAGAGGACAGAATATATCATATTATTATGCCGATAATTATTATGATTATTTGGAAATAGGTTATAGTGTTACACAGTCTTACGATCCTTCTAATATAATAAAATATGTAGATTAGCGGTTTCAATTCGTTGTCAACATAGGAAAAGTGTTCCACCAACGTTTTTTTGGTGGTTTTCGTGGGACGCGACCGTCTCGGTTGCGGTGTAGTAGTGAAGGTCTCCTGTCCTTCACATTTTTTTGTGCCATCGTGGTTCCTCCTCTATTTTAGAGGAGGATTAAGGAGGAGTGATTTTTTTCGCAGGCGAGACACCTGCGTCCCCCTTTTTTTGCGAAGAATAGGAATTCTTCACTCCGACTTTTTCTCAAAAAATAGTTAACTTTTCGGAATGTAATCCAAAAAATCATATTAACTTTTCGGATTATAATCCAAAAAATCACATAAAATTTTTGGATTAGGAAATTTTTGTTTACCTTTGCAACCAAAAATAAATAACCATGGAACCTATCAAACGACAACTGCAACAAGTGCTTCAAAAGCAACTCTTTAACGGTAAGGCGATTATTGTTATCGGTGCAAGGCAAGTGGGCAAAACAACCCTGTTTGAACAACTATTGCACGATGCACACTTACCCAACGAACAAATCTTGAAAATCTACTGCGATGATGCTCCCAGTCGCCAATTACTTGAAAATGCGTCTCTTGCTGATTTGCGGCAACTATTGGCAGGGAAACGGGTGGTGATGGTAGATGAAGCACAACGCATACAAGGCATCGGCGTAACCCTCAAGCTAATCACCGACCATTTCAAAGAGGTGCAACTGTTGGTAACAGGTTCGTCCTCGTTTATGTTGCAAGGGGCACTCAATGAGCCACTGACTGGTAGGAAATTTGAATATCATCTCTATCCGTTTTCCACCCAAGAAATATACGCTAATATGGGACTAATCGGCGTCAAACAGACCTTCGAGTCGCGACTGATTTATGGCTCGTACCCCGATGTGGTGTTAGGCAAAGGAAGCACGTACGAGTTGCTGATGAACTTGGCGAACAGTTATATGTATCAGGATTTATTGGCAATGGAAAGTGTTCGTAAACCCGTGATTTTGGAAAAATTACTGCGAGCGTTGGCTTTGCAAATCGGCAACGAAGTGAGTTATAACGAGTTGGCACAAACGATAGGTACGGATAGTAAAACGGTGGAGAAATATGTGGATTTATTGGAAAAATGTTATATCATTTTCCGCTTACACGGCTTGAGTCGTAACGTGCGGAACGAGTTAAAACGAACGAAAAAAATCTATTTTTGTGATAATGGCATTCGTAATGCACTCATTCAACAATTTGCACCGCTCAATATGCGGAATGACGTGGGGAGTTTATGGGAAAATTTCTTCATTGCAGAACGGATAAAATTTAATCATTATAGAGGTTTTTATTGCAACACCTATTTTTGGCGTACCACGACCCAACAAGAAATCGACTATATCGAAGAGCATGACGGCATGATGACGGCTTTGGAAATGAAATGGAACCCGAAAAAAGCGAATATCAAGCTCCCAGAGGCTTTTTGCAAGGCGTATGACGTGAAAGAAACGGCTGTTATCACGCCTGAAAACTATTTGGATTGGGTCTTGTAAAACCACTTTCAACAAAAGTAGACATCTCAGAAACTCCAAAATGCCTACTCTGTCATAAGAATGGATCACTTGTAATGCGTATTTTAATAAATGTTGTCTTCTTGTGCCTTGGCTCGCATCAATTCGTGCTGGTGACGGATATGATTATTGAGCCATTTTGTGGCTTGCAGAGGGATAAAACGGAACAAAAAATGCATCGAACGACTGTCTTTCCCGATATAAACTTCGGCTTTCTCCTTGCGTATGGCATCCACGATGGTGCTTGCAGCGACCGCAGGACTGAGCGTATCTTTGGTTTTCTGTTTCTCCACATCAATCGCCGCTAACCCCGAGTTCTGACGAATAGCAGTTGCCATCGCCCCAGGAATAACACTCATCACATGCACACCCGTTTCTGCCAACTCGGCACGCAACCCGTCTGTGAGTTGTTTGACAGCCGCTTTACTTGCACCGTATATCGTCTGTCCGCTCACAGGAACAAACCCACCGAGCGAAGACACGTTTACCAAAAAACCCTCTTTGCACTTGCGGATATACGGGAGAAAGGCACGAATCATATACAGCGTACCCCAAAAATTGATGTTAAAAATACGTTGTATGAGTGCCTCGTCCATCTCGTCCACGTTCACAAATGGCTGAATGATGCCTGCGTTGTTGATAAGTCCGTCAATATGTCCACAATGCGAGAATATCCGCTCGGGCAAACGATTTACAGCACTTTCGTCCGTGATATTACATTCCAAAGGATAAATATGTTTGCCATTTTCGCCCGCTAACAAGACGGTCTCGTTCAAACCTTCCTCATTGATGTCTATCGCTGCAACAATCGCACCAGCCTTGACTAATTCCAACGCCAATTGCCGTCCCAAACCATTGCCACCACCCGTAACTACAAATGTTTTTCCTTTCAATTCCATAATTTTAATGATTCTAAAATTTGATGCAAAGGTACTGCCTTTATGCAAATAAGAAAGGGCTAAGATGTATAAAAATTGGTTAAAATAGTAGAATATGTTGTTTTATTTTGAAAAATACAATACTTTTGTGGTCAAAAATACATGTATGCAAAAGCAACAAGATAAAAAAGGTTTCTATTCTATTGACTTAGAAACGACGCATGTAGAGCATATTTATCGGTTGGGAGATGATGTGATTTTGACCGATGGGTTGGATTTGGATATTGCTTTGCCACCCAATTTTCGTGCTACCAATCCGACCATTGTGCTGTTGGAGCAGGGCGAGTTACACGGGCGAACGAACCTGCGTGAATTGCATCTAAAAGCACCTTGTATGGCGATTATTTTGCCGAATGATATTTTGGAAATAGCGTCCAATAAGCCAGCAATCGGTAAAGCGTTGCTACTCTCTGTGCCGTTTGCCGAGCAGTTGAATATCTTCGCTAACTATGATCTGTACCGCTCCATTCGGGTTAATCCCGTCATCACGCTTTCGGACGAGGCGTACCAATCCATGCAACAGTTCTTCAATATGGTACGTAATGCACTAATACACGAAGATAATCCGTATCGGCAAGAGATGTTGTTGGCTTTGTTGCGAGCGTATTATTACGGAGCGGGTTACTATTTTCATCTTGCCGAAAAACAGACGGCACGCAACCGAAACGACCGTATTGTGGAGCAGTTTTTGGAATTGGTGCATGTTCATAGTCAACACGAAAGACGGCTGAATTTTTATGCCGAAAAGATGTGCATTTCGTGCAAATACATGGCGAATGTGGTGAGTGAACACACGGGCAAAAGTGCTGGGCAATGGATTCAAGAGCACGTGATTTTGGAGGCAAAAATGCTTCTACGTAGTGGTTTGACGGTCTGGGCAGTAGCCGATATGCTCCATTTCCCAGACCAATCCTCCTTCGGTAAGTATTTTCGTCGTGCAACGGGTATCTCGCCCAAGCAGTTCAGCAATCAAGCATAGATTTTATTTCCCGTTGGCTTTCTCCACAAGCCGTTTGCCGAGTTCGTAGGCTTTTTGGAGGTCGATGGGGAATTGCTTGTCGCGTACCTCTGCCTTGTGAGCCTCGTTGAATGTGGCAGCATCGTAGCGGTCATAATTTGCGAACTGATAGGTGTCGTAGGAGCATAGTATCTCCGTAGGACCGAACGCACCGAGTTGCAGGGCAGAAGTGTCCATGAGAATCGGATAGTTCATCTGCCGATACACCTCTTCGTTAGGGCAGTTCATCGTGTAGATCGTAGCCGAACAAATCCGCTTTAAAACGACAGGTTTGGAGTAGTCGGAGTAGTTGACTGCGGGAAACTCCATTCGCTCCATAAAAGCACGAAGAGCCGCAGACGGGTAGCCACAATAGTTGGGCGAACCACACACCAACACGTCGGCCTCGACAGCCTTCTGAAGGATGGGCTGCAGGTCGTCCTTAAAGGAACAAACTCCCTTTTTGCCGCCTTTAACCTTACAGGCGAAACACGACATGCAACCTTTGTAGTTCAGGTCGCGTTCGTAGAGGTTCACCAATTCACACTCGGCACCAGCCTCGCTGGCACCTTCCATAGCACGCTTCAGTAGCTGTGCCGTATTGCCGTTCTTACGCGGACTTCCGTTGATAAATAATGCTTTCGTCATAGTATTCTCTATTCATGCTGTTAGTCAATACTTTTTAATGTCCAACCATTATCGCCATGATGTTTCTCGAATTCTTCTGCAATACATCTTCCGATGCCTTGCGCACCACCTGTAATGACGACTACTTTATCCTTGAAATCCATATTTGTGTCAGTTAGTTAAATTGGAATTCACAATTCTGATATACTTCAGATGTAGGTTGCCGTTTCTAAAGCAATATAAAGTTTGTTTAAACTATGGTTGGC
>JBGUYG010000064.1:0-25529 GCA_045118535.1 Paludibacteraceae bacterium | reverse complement strand
CTTCAAGTATGTAGATTCTGTATTCTGCGATGTTGATTCAATAATTTATACCTCGAATGGTGGTAGTGTTCATTTGACTCGTAGTGTTGATGAGAATACAGGCAAAGAGTTGAATAGTTGGGCATTGAGTGCTGATACCGCCGTAGGTTACAAGTTTATGTCTTGGACAGACGGAGGGGAAGAACGTACAGAATATACTCGTGAAGGTATCTTATTAAATAGTGATACGTTGTTCACGGTAGGTTATAGATTGCCAATTGCTTGTGAGACTGACTTTATCGTTTACTCTTCGACAGCAGGTACGATACAAGTAGAATCAAGCGATGACGAGAATTATACCTTCTCTGCAGTTGCTGCACCAGGTTACGAACATACTATGACCACTTGGTGGAACGATGGTTCTGATGTCATGACACGTACAGAAAGATTCAGAGAAGACACGACCTTCTACTTCATGTTTACCGACTCACTTCCTTGTGTGGTAGATTCTACGATTTACACTTCAAGTGGTGGTAGTGTTCACTTGGATCGTACAGTCAATCCAAATACAGGTGAGTTATTGAAAACTTGGACGTTGAGTGCCGACGTAGCAGAGGGTTATGTATTTGCAGGTTGGGACGATGCAAGTGCCGAAAATAACCAATATCGTCGTGATGGTATCTTGTTGAGTCAAGACACGATGTTTACGGTAGCATATAATTTACAGAAAGGTTGTCCTACAGATATTCTGATTTACTCTTCTACGGCTGGTACAATCGTAGTGAATGACCGTGATGAAGATAAAGGAACATATTCTGTGGAAATAGATAAATATGATGATATCTATAAGTTGGGTAATTGGAAAGATGATGCCAGCCAACCTCAAGAGCGTATATTGATGCCTTCTGCAGATACCACATTCGTATTCTCGTTTACAGAGGAGGTTGAATGCGAAGGTGTAGCATACGATTACACAGTCTATTCATCGAATGGTGGTACAGCAGTTGTCAAACGCGATGTTGATCACGACAATACGTTTAACATTACAGTAGAAACGAATACCGAAAACGAATTTACAGGTTGGGATGATAACCAAAGTTTGGATCTTAGCCGTTCTATTACGCTACGAGGTGGTGATACTTCATTACTCTTCAACTTCGTTCAAAGAGGAGAGGGTTGCTTCGACTATCAAATCGTCTATCCAGAGATGGAGTCGAAGAAATGGAAAGATAGTTTGTTCCTCTCTCAAAAAGAAGATGGAAGTTACGTCTTGGAGGCAAAACCTGGATTTGGACGTAGTTTCAAAGAATGGGATGATGAGCAAACGATGACCATCCGTCCAATTGATAACAAAATGGAATATGTAGCAACTTATAGGTTTGATGATAGCGATACGTTGTTCGTTAATAAAGATAATGAGCAATGGGGTATCCGTCTTATCAACGATGAGAACTATTGTATGGCTTACAAGAAAGTAGTCGTTGTTGAAGATAGTTCTTGGACAGTTGCTTACGAAGCGTTGCCAGTACGTGGTGTATTGACTTATCCTGAAGCAAAGACGATTATTGCAGACAATAGTTTGTTGCAAACCGATACACTTAAATTCTTTGCAGATGGTTTGAATAATGCTTACCCAGAGTTCGTGATGAATGGTGCTGTGGATGGTGTAACGAATAGGACGGAAGTACATAACCGCTTGTATTACAATGTAGATGAGACGAGTTACTATTCGTTGGCAATGCCTGGCAATATGTCTATGAACGATATTATTAAAGAAGACGCCCAAGATTATCAAATCTATCGTTACGATGGAAAACTGCGTGCTGATAACTCAGACCGTCGCCATACGCATAGTGGTTGGGTATTGATGAAAGAATCGGATGACTTTGAAGCAGGTTATGGTTATGTTGTATCGGGTACGCCTCAAACAGGCAAGAATTCCGCAATGCTGACCTTCCCATTCACGATGGATTTGTCGAGTGGAGAAGCAGACCTGCCGTTGCAAGTTAACAAGAATCGTGGTACAAACGTTACGAACGAGAATGATAAGGCTTGGAACTTCTTAGGTAACCCATACTTAGCAACGTACAATGTGGCTGATAATGGTATTATGGCGGCTTACTTAGATTCTACGTTTGACGAAAAAGGCAAATGGTTAGGTCGTTATCATTGGGTACAAGATAATATCCGTTACGTAACCTATACTTCGGATGGTTATCAAACTTATAAGCAAGTGTATGCAAGCACGTATAAGGCTAAACCATTCGGTGGTGCATACTTCATACAAACGGATGTAGCAGGTGTAGATGAGTATGTAGACTTGCTCTATCAAGTAGAACAACGTGCTAAGAAAGCAAAACGCAGAAATAACTCTCGTGAAGTGGTTGGAACAATTGAGTTGACGAACGGTGCAATCACCGACCAAACGACGCTGTTGTTCAACGATGCTTACACCGAAGGCTATGACTTCAATGCTGACTTGAATAAGTTCTTGGGTGGTGGCGAAAAAGTAAGTTTGTACTCGTTGGATAATGAAGACAAGGGTTATGCGTTCCGTGCATTGTCAACCGACTTGGTTTACAAAGGTAGAGTGATACCATTGGGTTACAAGTCATTGGTGGGTGATACGTTGACCTTCTCGTTGCAAGAGAATTTGAAGAGCGACTTCAAGTATATCTATTTGGATGATAAGTTGTTAGGTACCTCAACAGACTTGCTCAACAGCACATATACCTTCGAATCCGCCGATAATGGTAACGATAAGCGATTTGTATTGCGTTTCGCAGTGAACAAACCTGCTGACTTCAACCCAGACGATATAGACGGATCGAATATGCCAGTGGGTATCTACGATGTTGTAGGTCGCTTGGTTAGCACAGAAGCTTCTAAAGAGAAGTTGCTTGACTTGCCACGTGGTGCTTACTTGATTGTAACCGAAGAGGGCGTTCAACGTTACATCATACCTTAATCGGTAACTGATATTAGAAAAAGGTGGGGGACAAACGTTCTCCACTTTTTTTGTTGTGTTGGTTTCAAAAAATTTCATTTGTTAGAAAAAAGTTTTATCTTCGCAGTTAGAATGTAAGTATATTTTTTATGGCGAAAGAATTAAAACGAGTTGTTGTTACAGGCATTGGATTAGTTACTCCGTTGGGTAATGATGTGGCGAGCAGTTGGAATAATGTACTGAATGGAGTCAGTGGAGCAAATAAAATAACCCTTTTTGATGCCACTAATTTTCGTACGCAATTTGCTTGTGAAGTGAAGAATTTTGATGTTGACGATATTTTAGATAAAAAAGAAGCTCACAAGTTAGACCGTTGTTCACTTTTTATGCTTTCGTGTGCTAATCAAGCCATTAATGATTCTAAATTGAAGTTAGAAGAAGAAAATAAAGACCGAATCGGCGTTATCACGGCTACTGGAATGGGCGGAATTATCAGCTGGGAAGAAGAGTTTATCCCCTTTGTCCAAAACGATTTTCATCCGCGTTTCAGTCCTTTTTACATCATTCGCACTATCCCCAACACTTCGACGGCTTACGTGTCAATTCATTGGGGTTTACGGGGCCCAAGTTACACGACAGTATCCGCTTGTGCATCTTCGGCACACGCTATTATAGACGCTTTTACGCAAATCCAGTTGGGTAGGGCAGACGTGATGGTTACGGGAGGTTGTGATGCCGATATTACATACGCGAGTGTGGGTGGTTTTAATGCCTTGCGGGCTCTTTCACACCGTAATGAAGAGTATCAGACGGCTTCGCGTCCATTTTCACTTTCGCGTGACGGCTTTGTGTTGGGAGAAGGTGGTGGTGCCCTTATTCTGGAAGAATATGAACATGCAGTTAAGCGTGGAGCCACTATTTATGCCGAATTAGCAGGTATAGGAATGAACTCTGATGCCTATCATCTTGTGGCACCCGACCCGACAGGAAAAGGAGCGTTGCAAGTGATGGATTTGGCGTTAAAAGATGCCAATACAGATGTGAGTGAAGTGGATTATATCAACGCTCACGGCACCTCAACACCTTTGGGCGACATAGCGGAGACGCTTGCTATTACAGAATTATTTGGCAAAAATGCCTACAATTTGAATATATCTTCAACCAAATCTATGACGGGTCACGCACTCGGTGGTGCAGGGTCTATGGAAGCTGTTTTGACGATTTTGGCGATGAAAAATAACGTTATACCGCCAACCATCAATCACGCCGAAAACGATAAAGACCCGAAGATAGATTATAATTTGAATTTTACATTCAACGTCAAACAAGACCGAGAAGTGCGTTGTGCAATCAGCAATAGTTTTGGTTTTGGAGGGCATAATGCTTGTTTGGTTTTCAAAAAAGTTAAGTAAAACACTAAAAAAATAAAATTATGGCAGACGAAAAGAAAACACCATCGGTTGAAAAGTTGAAGGCCTTGCAAATGGCGATGGCTAAGATAGATAAAGATTATGGCAAGGGGGCTATAATGAAGTTGGGAGACGAAAAAGTGGAAAACGTGTCAGTTATTTCTACGGGTAGTGTGGGGTTGAATCTTGCGTTGGGCGTTGGAGGTTATCCGCGTGGTAGAATCATTGAGATTTATGGTCCTGAGTCCAGTGGTAAGACCACGTTGGCGATTCATGCGATGGCGGAAACGCAAAAAGCAGGTGGAATTGCTGCAATTATTGATGCCGAACACGCTTTTGATAGGTTTTATGCCGAAAAATTGGGCGTAGATATAGATAATTTGTTGATTTCGCAACCCGATAGTGGCGAGCAGGCGTTGGACATTGCCGATGAATTGATTCGTTCGAGTGCGTTGGATTTGGTGGTGATTGATTCGGTGGCAGCACTCACTCCCAAAGCCGAAATTGAGGGCGATATGGGGGACAATAAGTTGGGTTTGCAAGCCCGTTTGATGTCGCAGGCTTTGCGTAAATTGACCGCTACAATCAACAAAACCCAAACGACTTGCATCTTTATCAATCAATTACGCGAAAAAATTGGTGTGATGTTTGGTAATCCTGAAACGACAACGGGTGGAAATGCCTTGAAATTTTACGCAAGTGTGCGTTTGGATATTCGCCGCGTAACGCAAATCAAGGATAAAGAAGAGGTGATTGGTAACCAAGTGCGTGTGAAGGTGGTGAAGAACAAAGTGGCTCCTCCGTTCAGAAAAGCCGAGTTTGATTTGATGTTCAATGAAGGTATTTCGAAGGTAGGTGAGTTGGTTGATTTGGGCGTTGAATACGACATTATTCAGAAATCGGGTTCATGGTTCAGTTATGGCGACCAAAAACTCGCACAAGGTCGCGATGCCGTTAAAGCCTTGCTGAAAGATAATCCCGATTTGGCAGAGGAAATCGAAGAAAAAATCATGCAAAAAATCAAAAAAGTGGGAGAAGAGTAATTTTCCAATTTTACAATCCAAAAAGGCAGAGTTTTAGGCAAACTAAGGCTCTGTTTTTTTATGAACCTGCTGTTATCAATTCTTGCTTTCTTAAAAATCAACGTAGCA
This sequence comes from Paludibacteraceae bacterium, assembly GCA_045118535.1. Lineage (GTDB taxonomy): Bacteria > Bacteroidota > Bacteroidia > Bacteroidales > Paludibacteraceae > Colicola. The sequence continues at coordinate 20,043 of JBGUYG010000064.1, read as the reverse complement.
AAATTTGTTACCAAATTTATTGCGATGAAATTGGCGTTGTGGCGTTCTTGTTGCTTAAAATATAAAACGAAGCGTGTAATTAAAAGATTTTCGCTCATTTTTTCCTGCCAAAGTAATAGTGAATTTTAGTCAATAAATTTTATTTGTTAATTCAAAAAAAGTATTATTTTTGTTTGGTGTTTTGAAATAGTTTTATCTGTATGGTAACACACGAAGATTTACTTGAAGTAGCAAAAAAACATTTTGGGTTTGATAGTTTCAAAGGTAATCAAGAGCAAATAATTACAAGTCTGCTTGAAGGTAAGAATGTTTTTGTTTTGATGCCAACGGGTGGTGGAAAAAGCCTATGCTATCAGTTGCCAGCTTTGATGATGGACGGATTAGCAATCGTTATTTCGCCTCTGATTGCTTTGATGAAAAATCAGGTGGATATGTTACGTGGATACTCTGAAAACGACACGGTGGCACATTTCCTCAATTCTGCTCTGTCGCGTGCCGAAATTACCAAAGTGAAACAAGATATTAACGATGGCGTAACGAAAATTTTGTATTTGGCTCCCGAAGCGTTGAAGAAAAAGGAGAATATCGCTTTTTTGCAGAATATGAAAATCAGTTTTTATGCCATTGACGAAGCCCACTGTATCTCGGAATGGGGACACGATTTCCGACCTGAATATCGAGAAATTGCCGAAATGGTCAAAATGATTGGCGAGGCTCCGATGATTGCCCTCACCTCTACCGCAACCCCAAAAGTGCAACACGACATACAGAAAAACTTAAACATCGAAGATGCGATTGTTTACAAATCTTCCTTTAATCGCCCAAATCTGTACTACGAAGTGCGTGAGAAAGGGGATAATGTGAACAAAGAACTCATCAAGTTCATCCGTCATATGGAAGGCAAATCGGGCATTGTGTACTGTTTAAGCCGACAAAACGTGAATGATTTGACCAACACACTTGTTTCCAATGGCATTTCTGCGGCTCCGTATCATGCGGGTTTGGATGCCGAGACACGCTTCAAGAACCAAGACGATTTTTTGATGGAACGGGTGCAGGTTATTGTGGCAACGATTGCGTTTGGAATGGGTATAGACAAGCCAGACGTGCGCTTTGTGGTGCATCACGATGTGCCTAAGTCGTTGGAAGGCTACTATCAAGAGACGGGTCGTGCAGGTCGCGATGGTGGCGAGGGACTGTGTATCTGTTTTTACTCGCCAAACGACATCGAACGCTTGCGGAAATTCCACCAAGATAAGACGGGCAAAGAGATGGAAGTGGCAAATCAGTTGCTCAACGAAGTGCAATCGTATTGTGAATCAACGATTTGTCGCCGTAAATTTTTGTTGCATTACTTTGGTGAAGAGTATGGCGACCACAAATGCGGTAAGTGCGATAACTGTGCAAAAGTGTACTGCCAAGTGGATATGACCGAGGTTATTATCTTGGTTTTGGAAACCGTAAAGACGCTCAACGAACAGTTTGATGCCAAGCATATTGTGGATGTCTTAAAAGGCAATAAAACGGTTGCTGTGATGAATTATAAGCATACCAATTTGGAAAATTTTGGGGAACTGGAAGACGTGGAAGAATCCTCTATTCAAGCCGTTATTCGCCAAGCATTGGTAGATGGTTTATTGTCCAAAGATGTGCAATCGTATGGTATCCTCAAATTGACCAAAGCGGGACAAAAATACCTTCGCAAACCCTATCGTTTTGAGATTGCTATCAGCGTCAAGGACAACGAAGATGGCGATGATATAATTATGGCTGGTGAAGGCGTTAATTCGGTGATTGACGAGACGCTTTATTCCATTTTGAAAAGTGTTCGCCGTACGATTTCCAAAAAAATCAATATGCCTCCTTATGTCATCTTCCAAGATACCTCTTTGGAGGCGATGGCAACCGATTATCCGATTAGCATTGAAGAGTTGCAAAACATTCCGGGCGTTGGTTTTGGGAAAGCCAAACGCTACGGCGAAGAGTTCATCAGCGTAATCAAAAAGTATGTTGCCGAAAACGATATTGTTAGGCCCGAAGATATTCGCGTAAAAAGTACGGTTTACAACTCCGAAAAACGTATTGCGATTATCCAAGCCATCGACAGGCATTGTAGCATTGATATGATTGCAGATAGTTTGGGTATGTCAATGGATGAGATTCTCACGGAGATTGAAGCTATCGTTTCTGCGGGACGAAAATTGGATATAAACTACTATATAGATGAAGTTGTAGAGCCCGACGAATGCGATGAGATATGCGATTATTTCCGTTCGGCAGAGACGCCCGACTTAAAAACAGCAATGGAAAAATTAGGCTATGACGATTTTGATGAAACCAACATTCGATTAGTTCGCATCAAGATTTTGTCAGAATGGGGTAATTGATGAGCAGAAAAGTTGACTTTATCACGTTGGGTTGTGCCAAAAATTTAGTAGATTCGGAATATCTATTAAAGCAGTTAGAATTAGCAAATTTCAAATGTTATCATAATCCAGCGACCACACACGGCGATATAGCCATCGTCAATACGTGTGGTTTTATCCTTGATGCACAGCAGGAAAGCATTCAAACGATTTTGCAACTTGGGGAGTTGAAAAAACGCAACAAACTCAATCGGCTGTATGTGATGGGCTGTTTGAGCGAGCGTTTCAAGGCAGATTTACAAGCCGAAATTCCCGAAGTGGATGCTTTTTTTGGCAAATTCAACTATATGGATATTGTGGCAGAACTGCTTTCGGAGCCGTTTTCGGTGAATCCTGCATTTGCCTGTCAGCGTACATTGACCAACGGAAAATTTAGTGCTTACATTAAAATTGCCGAAGGTTGCGACAGGACTTGCTCCTACTGTGCCATTCCGCTGATGGTTGGGAAGTATAAGTCGCGTCCGCAAGAGGAAATCCTCCAAGAAATGCACTGGCTGGTGTCTCAGGGCGTGAAGGAATTTAACGTTGTGGCACAAGATATTTGCTATTATGGCTTGGATTTGTACCATGAGCAACGTCTATCTCAATTAGTGGAACAAATGGCTCAAATAGAGGGTGTACAATGGTTACGATTGCATTATGCGTACCCGACCAATTTCCCGATTGCCTTGTTAGATGTGATGGCTAAATATGACAACATCTGCAAGTATTTAGATATTCCATTTCAGCATTGTAGCGATAATGTGTTGCAATTGATGCGGCGTCATATTTCTGCCCAAGAACAAAACGATTTAATCCATCTTATTCGCCAAAAAGTGCCTAATATATGCCTTCGAACGACCTTATTGGTGGGACATCCGGGTGAGGCAGAAGAAGATTTTTTGCAGTTGTTGGCGTGGGTAAAAGAGATGAAATTTGAGCATTTGGGCGTTTTTACGTATTGTGAAGAACAAGGCACTTTTTCGCAACAAAACTACCAAGATTCCATTCCACAGACGGAAAAAGAACGGCGAAAAGAGCGAATTATGGAGGCACAAGAAACGATTTCGTTACAATATATGCAAACCTTTGTGGGAAAGAGTGTAAAAATTTTGGTTGAAAAAAAAGAAAAAAAATACTACCTTTGTCGCACGGAGTTTGAATCGCCCGAAGTGGATTGCGAAGTGATGATTGAAAGCGAGAAAAAATTGCAGATTGGCGACTTTTATGAAGCCAAAATAAATGATTGTGAACCCTTTGTTTTGTACGGGACTATATGACAACTAAGGACTTAATAGCCGAATTGGCATCGCAGTTAAAGCTGACCAAGAAGGAAACAACCGAATTGTTTTCCGAATCGGTGTCGGTTATTAAGGAGCATTTGTTGGCAGGATATACGTTGCAGGTACAAAATTTTGGTAGTTTAGAGTTGAAGGAACAAGCCAGTAGAGTGATTGTACATCCCAAAACGGGACTCAAAATGACTGTTCCAACAAAACGAAAAATCGTCTTTCATCCTAACACCAAACTGAAAAAAGAACTGAAGGATGTCGGCATTGAAAAGTAAAAAGATGGAAGATAAAAAGATAACACTACCCATAATTCGTAAGGCCGTAGCAAACCGTTTAGGCAGAGATGAAGATGAGATTGGCGGTTTTCTGAATGCACTTTTTTCGAGCATTACGAGTGGACTACGAAGTGATAAAACAGTGAAAATAAATAATTTAGGAACATTTTCGCTACAAACAATGGCACCACGAAAAAGCGTGAATATATCAACGGGGGAGGCGATTGTGTTAGAAGAATACAATAAAGTAGTGTTTGAGTCGGAAAGTAGTTTAAAAACGGAACTGAATGAAGGCTCTGTAGAAGATAAAAAACTAAGTTTACCGACCAATCTGATTAAAAAACAAGAGAAAAAGGAGAAAAAAATAGAAATAAACGAAGAAATAGTGAATATAAGCCCTGAAAATGGCGAAATTGAAACAGAAAAACCTCAAGAAATAATGATTGATAATAACGAAAAACCAGTAGAGAGCGTGGCAAACGAAGAGTTGGAACAGAGGGAACTGAACCCCGAAATGTTTCAAAAATTGGATGATCAGGCGAATGAAATCGTTTCTTTGCTCAGTGAAATGGGACAACCAGTCGTGGGTGTACCCATAGTAGCCAAACAAGAGTCTGAAAAAACAGGGCAAGCCAATGAATTATTGTCGGAGATAGAAAATTTGAAACGTCAATTAGAACAACTTTCTACATTGCAACAAACCGCACAAGCATCGTTACCCGACCAGAAATCCACTATTTTACCATCGGGTATGATGGCAACTCCCAAGCCAGAAACCAAGGAAGTAGAAGATATTGTTCCCAACGAAGAACCGCAAATAGACGACAATCAACCATCGGAGGAATTACAGGCAGAAAGTACGGTTGAGCAACCTGTTGAGCCGATTGTAGTACCAGACAACTCTTCCGTTCAAGCACCTTCAGAGGAACCAATTGATGATGAAAATAACCGAATAAATAAGAATATAAACCCTCAAAAACATCGTAAAATGAGTGATTATGATAACAATTTAGGTTACGGACCTATGGAAGACAATTTTGAAGAGCAAGAAGAAAAACGTGGCATGAGTGCGGGCGTGATTGCTCTCATTGTGGTGATTATTTTTGCCTTACTGCTTGTGATTGCCTATTTCTTTTTCCAAGATAAAATACAGGCATGGCTTAAATCGGATCAAGCTACAGAACAAGTTATCGCTGAATCGGACGATTTGACAGACGACTTTGTGGAAGAAAATGAAGAAGCTGAGGATATTGTTGAAACGCCCAGTACGAACGCGAGTGGCTACGATATTTACCATCGTACTTACACGGAATTTATTGCGACAGAACGTCTGCAATATGGCGTTTGGTTGGCACAACTTTCTCGTAAATACTACAATGGCGAAAAAGATTTTTGGGTGTTTATTTACGAAGCAAACAAAGATAGGATCAAAAATCCTAACAAAATTTTGCGTGGAACATCTATCCGTATTCCAAAATTAGACCCAGAATTGATGGATTTGAGCAATCCTGAAGTGAGAAAGTTGGTAGATGATTTGTGTGAAAAGTACAAACGTATTCGCTAATTGGTTGATGCCTCTATTGATATTATTGGGGCAAAAACGAATAATTTGAAGAACGTTAATGCCACTATACCACGTAACAAATTAGTGGTTGTTACGGGGGTGAGTGGTAGTGGAAAATCCTCTCTGGCGTTTGATACTTTGTACGCCGAAGGACAACGAAGATACGTTGAGAGTTTAAGTGCATACGCTCGGCAGTTTCTGGGGCGTATGCAAAAACCCGACGTAGAAAAAATCACGGGTATTCCGCCTGCGATAGCCATTGAACAAAAGGTAGCGATGCGGAGTGCACGCTCTACGGTAGGCACTTCTACCGAGATTTTTTTTTACCTTAAACTGCTTTTTGCACGGGTTGGAAAAACCTTTTCTCCCAAAAGTGGTATAGAAGTCCGCAAACATACTATCAAAGACGTTTTAGACGCCATTTCTCAGCAACCTCTCGGAACCAAAATTATGCTTCTTGCACCTATCGTTTTGAACGGACGAACGTTAGATGAGCAACTGCACGTTTGGATTGCCGAAGGATTCAGTCGTTTGGTGCGGGTGAATGATTTGCAGAAAAAGGACTGCGAAGTGGTGGATATAAGTTTGGTGCATTCGCAACAAAATACGGACAAAGATTCGCTTTTTTTGTTGGTGGATAGGGTGGTAGCAAATGGCGAACAGAGTACGTTGAATCGCTGTATGGATTCGGTTCAAACTGCATTTTATGAAGGGAGCGGAAAGTGTTTTTTGCTACTGAATAATGAACAAATTGTGCCTTTTTCGACCGATTTTGAGGCCGATGGCATCACATTTATTGAACCCACCGAACATCTGTTTGACTTCAATAATCCGTTGGGAGCGTGTCATACTTGCAAGGGAATTGGCACAATTGAGGGCATTGACGAGGATTTGGTTATACCCGATAAGTCCCTTTCTGTTTTTGAAGATGCGATTGCGTGTTGGCGTGGCGAGGCTACTAAACAGTGGAAAGAAGAACTGATTAAGAATGCCTCAAAATTCAAATTTCCGATTCATACACCGTTCTACAAATTGTCCGATGAACAAAAGCAACTATTGTGGAAAGGGAACGAGTATTTTCAAGGTTTAAATGACTTCTTTAAGGTCTTGCAAGAGCAACGGACGCAAAAAATTCAGTATCTTTTCTTGCTTTCGCGTTTTCAAGGCAAATCGGTTTGTCCCGACTGTGGTGGTGGACGTTTGCGGAAAGAAGCCACGTATGTGTTGGTGAATGGAACGAATATCGTCCAACTCTCGCAGATGTCTATTGATGATTTGGCAAGTTGGTTGGAAAACCTGCACCTCAAAGGCAACGACGGACAAATAGCCCGTCCACTCATCAAAGAAATCCTCTCGCGAGTGCATTTTATGCAACATGTGGGCTTGGGTTACCTCAGTTTGAGCCGCCTAACTTCGTCTTTGTCGGGTGGGGAAGCTCAACGAATCAACATCGCCAAGTCGTTGGGCAATAATTTGGTTGGCTCGCTGTATGTGCTGGATGAACCGTCGATTGGGTTGCATCCGATTGATACGCAACACCTCATTGAAGTGCTTCAACAGTTGCGTGATTTGGGTAATACGATTGTGGTGGTGGAGCATGACGAGGAAATCATTCAAGCAGCGGATTATATCTTGGAGATTGGACCCAAAGCGGGTACGCATGGTGGCGAAATTGTGTATCAAGGGAAGCCGAAAAAAGACAAGTTTTCCTATCATTTTGCCACAAAAAAACGGCCATTAAATAATTATATCACGCTTTCTGGTGCTTGCGAAAATAATTTGAAAAACCTTACGGTTCACATTCCGCTCAATGCCATGACGGTTGTTACGGGCGTGAGTGGGAGCGGGAAATCGACACTTATTGGCGAGGTTTTTTACCCTGCGATGCGACGATATTTTGACAGCGACACGAATAGTTCGTTTTCCAATTTGAGCGGTAGTTTGCATTTGGTCAATGGGGTGGAGTATGTCACCCAAAAACCTCTTTCCAAGTCGTCCCGTTCCAATCCGGTAACGTATCTCAAAGCGTTTGATGATATTCGGGCGTTGTTTGCCTTGCAACCGTTGGCTTTACAGATGGGTTTCACACCCGCTCATTTCTCTTTTAATGCTCCTGGAGGGCGTTGCGAGGAGTGTCAAGGTGCTGGAACGATAACTATTGAAATGCAGTTTATGGCAGATTTGGTGTTGGAATGTGAGCATTGCCATGGCAAGCGGTTCAAAAAAGACGTGTTGGAGGTGCTGTATAAAGAAAAAAGTATCTATGATATTTTGGAGATGACGGTTGACGAAGCGATTGCGTTTTTTACACAAAACAGCCATTTGGATAGCACACAAACGGCTGAAATGGCGAAGTTGTGCGGTCGTATAGCCAAGCGTTTGCAACCTTTGCAAGATGTGGGCATTGGTTACGTTAAGTTGGGGCAATCGTCTTCGACCTTGTCGGGTGGGGAAGCCCAGCGTGTGAAATTGGCGTCTTTTTTAGCCGAAGAAAACACCAAACCAACCATTTTTATTTTCGATGAGCCCACTATTGGGTTGCATAGTTCGGACGTGCAAGTGTTGATGAAAACGTTTGATAACTTGATTAGTCGTGGGCACACGTTGATTATCATCGAACATAATCCCATCGTTATTTTGCAAGCCGATTATGTGATTGATTTGGGGCTTGGTGGTGGAAAAAACGGGGGCGAAGTTGTCTTTGCAGGAACGGTTGCAGACCTTTTGAAAGATAAAAAAAGTATAACAGGGCAGTGTCTCAAAAAAATAGCAAAGTGAATTTATGACGTTATTTTTCCATACACATTTGTATTTGATAGGCATAGTGGCTTTTTTGTTGGGTTTTTTTGGTATGCCAGCGATTATTGCCTTTGCACGTCAATTCAATCTGACGGTTAAGCCAAACAAGAGAACATCGCACGTGGGAGAGGTTCCGAACGTGGGTGGCTTGAATATCTGTATGACTTTTTTGCTCTGCTTTATCACTTTTGTGGTGCCTTTTACGCGTCAAGTGCAGTTTATTGCTTTGGGAGCGATGTTGATGACGATTATTGGCTTTATTGACGATGTTTTTGAATTAAAACCGTTGCATAAGACGATTGGCGAGTTGGCAGTGGCTACGATTTTGATTGTTTTTGCCCGACTTCGCATCACGCATTTGGGGGGCATTTTTGGCTTGGAAGAGATTGGTATTTTCTGGGGAAGTGTGCTTTCGTTTGTGGTGTTTTTTGCGATTGTTAATGCGGTCAATTTGATTGATGGTGTTGATGGCTTGGCTTCGGGTTTAGGCATCGTATTTTTCCTCTTTTTTGCGGTTTATTTTTATCTCACTTGGCAACTGATTTACGCCATTTTGTCCATCATTATGATTGGCAGTCTGTTTATTTTCTTCTTTTATAATGTGTTTGGGCGGTCAAAACGGAAGATTTTCATGGGCGATTCGGGGTCGTTGTTGCTCGGTTATTTGCTCACGGCGAATGTTTTCCATTTTTGTGAACTGAATTGCCAACATTTGGTCAATGAATCGTATATCTTTGCTGCACCGCACGCTACGTGTATCTGCTTGCTTTCGATACCTATTTTTGATGCCATTCGGGTGTCACTTGTGCGGGTTATACATCATAAGAATCCATTTTTGCCCGACAAAAACCATATTCATCATTTGTTTTTAACGTTGGGTTGTACGCATGTGCAAACGACGCTGATTATTTTGGCGATGTGTATAATTTTTATTCTGTTTGCTGTTTGGGCTCAAAAATGGGGCTTTTGGGCAGTTTTTTCGGTGGATTTGTTGCTCTATCTATTGTTTGTGGGAGTTACAAATGGCTAATTAAAAAGCGTTCGAAAACCACTTAAAACCCTTTTAAAACCCCTTTAAAATTTGCGTGCTTCTGCCAAGATGATAGCGGTTGCGATGGCAACATTGAGGCTATCTATGGCAGTATTTTCGGCAGGATAACGCGGAATGGTGATAGTATGCGTAAGGAGTTGCAAAATCGAGGCCGAAATGCCGTTTCCTTCGTTGCCCATTACGATAGCACACGGCTTTTGAAACCAAGAATGCGACTGTTCAAAGATATTTTCCCCATTCAACGTGGTGCCGATAATCGGATGCGGGTAGGTTTTTAGCCACGGCACAAGGTCGCAATAATGCACTTGCACACGTGCCAAACTGCCCATACTTGCCTGCAAAACCTTCGGATTGTAGCAGTCGGCAGTGTTGTTGGAGCAAATGATGTTTTTTACCCCAAACCAATCGCACGTCCGAATGATTGTACCCAAGTTGCCAGGGTCTTGAATTTCATCTAAAATAAGCACTATATCATCTTGAATATCAATAACTTCCGTCTTATTCAAAGCATAAATTCCGATAATTCCCTGTGGCGATTGTTGCGTAGATAGGGCTTGCATTTCTTGTTCCGTTGCGTGGTAAATAGGGACGGAGTTAGGCACCGAAAAAGTGATTGGCGAAGAAATAACCAACCCTTGACACGCAAAACGGCTTGTAGGAAGCAAAAAATCTTGGTTTGCCTTAAGTCCTTCCACCAAAAAAAGTTGGTATTTTTCGCGATACTTTTTCAGATGCAACGAACGCAATAATTTGATTTTGGCTTTTGTGATTTCCATCGGTTTTGTAGTAACTTTTTTCAAAGATAGTTATTTTTTGAGAATAAGAAAAAGAAATGCTAACTTTGCACGGTAATGTGTCCTTTAAAAAAGCATACAAAAAATGAGGTAATTTTGCCACGTTATGTGTACCATTTACTCTGTTTTATGGTGCTTTTGGTGGCGATGTCTTCTTGTAAACTCACCAAATTTGTTCCCGAAGGAAAATATCTGCTTTATAAAACAAGGATTATATTGGAAGATAGTGCTTATACAGATGTTTATTCGAATGATTTAGCACCTTATTTAAGCCAAACGCATAACTCAGAAATTCTTGGTTTTTGGAAATTAGCCCTGAGTATTTACAACACCTCACCGTTGGATACTACGAAGCGATCGAGTCGTATAGCCCGAAAATTAGGGCAAGCACCTGTCATTTATGATGAGGGTTTAACGGCTGTTTCGATGTCGCAAATTACGAAGGCAATGCAAAATAAAGGCTATTTTGATGCGACTGTGGACACCTCAACGTTCATAAAGGACCGAAAAATGTTTTTAACGTATCACGTAACCGCTAATGAATCCTACCGTATTAAAAATTACGACATTTATACCTTCCAAAAAAGCTTATATAGATTGGCTCATAAAGATTCTGAGATAGATAGCGATATGGTGTTTTCGTCGGAAATACTGGATAAAGAACGAGCCCGAGTCGCATTGGAAATGCGTAACAAAGGGTACTATTTTTTCGAAAAAAACCTATTACGCTTTGAAGTGGATAGTACAATCGGCGATTATAATGTCAATGTGAATATGCTCCTTAAAGGCGATGTCGCCAATCCACAATCGGAAAACCATAGAAAAGTCTTTACGCAATACTACATTCAAGATATTTATTTTTTTACGGATTTTAACCCCAAATATAAAGATGAAGATTTGATAATCGATAGTGTTGTGAGAGGATCGTATCATTTTTATTGGACGGGGAAGAAGTTATTACGTGAAAAATTTTTGCTTGACCGTTGTATGTTTGTGCCGGGGGCTTTGTATAGTGAGGACCGTGTAAGTTGGACCTATGCGAGGTTGAGTTCATTGAGTGCCGTGAAATATGTCAATATCACATTTGAAAAGGTCGGACGTAATAAATTGAATTGTTATATCATTTTGAATCGTAGTAAACTCAATAACATCATGGGTGAAGTGGAAGGGACGTATTCTGCTGGTGATTGGGGTGTTTTAACGGGTATTGGTTATACGAATCGTAATGTTTTCAAAGGTTCCGAGCAAATTACGTTGTCTGCTAAAGGTAGTTATGAGTGGCGAGGAACGGGTGGTAATGCGATTGAAAGTGAAGGAAAAATAGATTTGCGATTGCCTTCTTCGTTTGATATTTCAGTATTGCAAAAATACCAAAGTCGTCCAGGCGAATTTTCGCGTTTTATCTCTAATTTATCGTTGGGCTATACCATTCGTCAACGTGCTTACTATATGACGCATCAATTTAATTTTTTGGATTTAAGTTTTGTGTATTTGCCGACGATTAGTGATGCCTTTAAAGACCTATTTTTGCAACCAACGAATATATTGAAATATTCCTACGAGGACCACCTAATTTTGGGTTGGAATTACACGTTTTTGTACAACTCGTACACGCGACCGAATCGTTCCTTTGGTACCGTTAGATTCTTGGTTGAAACGAGCGGAAATGCACTTTTTGGGCTTTCTAAAATCATGAAACCCGACGATAATAGCAAAATGATGGGATTGGATGATGGCATTTACACGATTTGGACGGTTCCGTATTCACAATATGCAAAAGGAGAGTTGGATTTGACCTACAATACTGTGTTTAATGACAAACATCGATTGGTTTATCGTTTGGGGGTTGGAGTGGCTTATCCGTACGGCAATGCACATGCTGTTCCTTTTGAAAAGCGTTATTTTGCGGGTGGTGCCAACAGCGTAAGGGGTTGGACGGCTCGCACGTTGGGTCCAGGAGCATATAAACGTACGGGCAAACGAATTGAGTACAATAATCAGGCAGGCGATGTGCGGTTGGATATGAATTTAGAATATCGTTGGCGAGTGTGGAAGTTCATCAATATCGGAGCGTTTATGGATGCGGGTAATATATGGACGATTCAGGACTATGAATCGCAGCCCAACGGACAGTTTAAGTTCGATTCGTTTTACGAGCAACTTGCGTGGAGTTACGGTGCAGGTGTTCGGTTGGATTTCAACATCGTGGTTTTACGTTTAGATTTAGGTGTTAAGTTGCACGACCCAAGTCGCAAGGACGAGAATAAGCAGTGGCGAACGATTCCGAACGGTTTGGGTTGGTCAGATGATATGTCGTTTCATATAGCGATTGGGTATCCTTTTTAGTATGTTTAGCACGTTTGTATACCAGTCAGGTTGGTCTGTGTTGGCACAGAATGGATTGCAGTTGATAAACATCATGGCTTTGTTGGTGATGTTGTGGCGTTATCGGCAAGATGCGTTGATGATACTGCTGAATTTGTACTGTTTCCCGCGTTTGTTCGAGTTTTTTGGTGCAACGGTTTTCAATGGCTACAAAATCCTTATTTTTGCCTTTTGTTTGACGCTTTTTGGGATAACGCAAAAGCAACGCGTTTTCAGCCATCGCGACCGCTACTACGGGCTATTTTTCCTCGTTTTTTCGTTGTATTTTATCTTTTTTCCGTTGATTTTTACTTCGGATTCGCCAACCTTAATTTTCAGTCAGTGGGCGAGGTATGCTCAAATTTTTATGCTATTTTTTCTATTGCGTGATGCGGTGTACAACAAGGGGAAAAAGGACTATGTAGTGCGTTTTTTCTTGGAAATTATGGTTATTCAAATCGTTTTGTCGGTTTGTAAATTTGCATTTTTAGGTTTCAATATCCAAGAGGGTTTGGTTGGTTCGTTTGCCATTATGGGTGGTGGATTGGGGACGATTATTCCGATTGTGGGTTTTATTATTCTGTGGTTGTATCGCAAGGGGCATTTGGTTTGGTATGACGTATTTTACGTTTTTGGGCTACTGTTTATCGGTTTTACATCCTACAAACGGGCGATAATTCTGATTCTTCCGCTGATTCTTTTGTTTTTTTTGCTGATTGTTCAACGTAAGTCGCTTAATACACGTTTTGTTGCTATTATCTTGTTGATTATAAGCGTTTTATATGTCGGGATTCGTCTTATGCCTTCGCTCAATCCCGAACGAAAAATCTGGGGCTCTTTTGACTTGCCGTATGCGTTGGAGATAACCGATAAATACCAGTTTGGAGGCGATAAAATGGACAAAAAAGGGAGTGAAAACGGGATACTTGTGAGCAATGATTTTGAGGGAAGTGGGCGTGGAGGTGCTACCTTTTCGTTGTTGCGGCTACTGTTTTCGCCGAATGATTGGACTGACAAAGATGTTTTTGGCTACGGTTTGAGTGCGGTTTATGCCTCTGACGAAGCGGATTTTTTACAAATGCCTTTCACGCTTTCCATCGACCGCAAAGGCTCTGCTACAGGCTTTGTACAGACCTACATCGCCATCGGTTTTGTGGGTTGCTTGCTGTTGCTTTTGGTTGCATTTTTTCCATTCAGTTATAGTCGGCACAAGCGTTTGAAATGGACACTTATCGCCCTTGTGGCATGGGATTTTTTCTTTTACAGTGGACTGTTTGTGCGAACGCCCGTGTGTATGGTTGTGCTGTTCCTCGCTATTTTTTATTTGAACGATACACTCGTTAAAACGCCAATCACACAATGAAATTATCCATCATCATACCTGTTTTTAATACGCTTCATTACCTTCGTGCGTGTGTGCAAAGCGTTTGTGAACAAAACGGAATGGACGCAGAAATTTTGTTGATTGATGATGCAAGCGATGACGGCAGTGGCGATTTGTGTGACAAATTGGCGATTGAGCACCCGAATGTTCGTGTTTTTCATATGGAAAAAGTGGGGCTTTCGGGGGCAAGAAATATCGGAATTGAGAACGCACAAGGGGATTATGTGGCTTTTTTGGATTCGGACGATTGCTGGTTGCAAATCAATGATTGGTCGCAAATAATGGCGAAAATGCAGGAGCAAAACGAGGTAATTTTTTTTGATGTAGTCCATAAGTACGATGGTTCGTTGCAGTTTCAGAAGCCGTTGCGGCTGCCTTTGCATACGTCAAAAAGCGAATTATTTACAACCCTCATCGCCCAAAATCAACTGCATACGAGTGCTTGCTTTCAATTTTTGCAACGTAAGTTTTTGATTGACAATAATTTATTTTTTGAACCGAATTTGTACAGCGAAGATATTGATTGGACGTTGCGGCTTTGGCAAAATGCGGAATCAATGGCGAAAATAGACCAATATATTTATGTTTATTGCCATCACAAAGGCTCGATTTCCACCTCGTTTTCGTTTAAAAATTTGCGTTCGTATGATTGGATTTTTACCTCATGGAAGCAAAAAAAACTGCCCAATGATTGGCAAAAAGCCACTTTTATGTACTTGGCAAATATGTTTGTGAGTTGTTTATACTTGTTTTATGGGGTGGAAAAACGGCATCGGCAGGAAGCGAAACGGATTTTGCGAACGCACAGCGACTTATTGCAATACGGCATAACGCCCAAAGTGAAACGTGCGAGGGTTGTACAAAGCTGGCTGGGCTTTTCGGCGATGGTACAAATTTTGGCTGTGTATGGCTATTTTAGATACTTGTGACGATGAAAATTCTGTACGTGGCAAATTATTACGAAGATGTTGGTGCGATAAGTGGTCAAGTCGCCCTTTTGCAGCAGCATATCCAGCAGGAACAGGTAGCCCAAGCGACTATTTTTTCGACTGTTGGGTCGCCACTGAAACGTATGGGGCTGTTTTTTCGTCTATTTTCGGTGGCAAAGTCGTACGATATGATTCACGCACACGGCTGTTCGTTTTGGGGATTTTTGCCGATTGTTTACGGCTTTTTGGTGGCTAAAATGAGAAAAAAACGAATTATCACAACCTATCACGGAGGCGATGCACAGTTGTTTTTTCAGCGTACAAAGTGGGTTACGAAAGTTTTGAAGGACTGCGATACGAACATTGTGCAGTCGGCTTTTTTGCAAAAAATCTTCAATCAATACGCCATTCCTGTAGTCGTTGTGCCAAATATCATTGAGGTTTTGCCCGAACCGATTGCACCGCAAAAGATTGAGCCTAACTTTTTGTCAGTCAGAAAATTAGATGCACAATACAATGTTTTCGTCATTCTGCAAATTTTCCAAGCTATCGCAACCGACTATCCGCAAGCCACGCTGACGATTTTGGGTGATGGGAAGCAACGAAAAATGTTAGAAAATTGGGCAAAAAAGCACCAAATCAACGCTCATTTTGTGGGAAAAGTGCCCAATAGTGCGATTTACGACTACCATAAACAATGCAGTTTTTTGCTCAACACGTCGCTCGTGGATAACATGCCGATTTCTCTGATGGAGGCGATGAATAGTGGCTTGGTGGTTATTTCGGGCGACACGGGTGGCATTCCTTGTTTGATTGAAAACGAAAAAAATGGTTTGTTGGGTGATGCAAACGACGTAAAATCGATGTTGCAAAAGACGCTTTGGGCGTTGCAAAACCCGCAAAAATGCGAACAAATCCGACAAAATGCCCGTCAAACAATCCAAAAATACCAATGGAGCGAAGTCAAAAACGCCTTTTTTGCCATTTACCGACTATGAATATCCTCATCGACATAGGTCATCCAGCCCACGTGCATATTTTCCGCTGCTTTGCCAACGAGATGCAACGCAACGGTCATCGCGTCTTTTTTACCTGCCGAAACAAGGAATGCACAGTGGATTTGTTGCAACATTATCGGTTGCCACACGAGGTGATTGGGAGCGTGGCAAAGGGACTTTTGGCAAAAATTTTGTCGCATTTGGTGTTCGTGTGGCGAGTGTATCGGGTGGCTCGGAAGCACCAAACAAACGTGTGTTTGAGTCATGGCTCGATTATTTTGGCACACGTGGCGTTTTTGTTGCACAAACCGCATATCGCGTTGGAAGACACGTTTAATAAGGAGCAAATGCGGCTTTATCTGCCTTTTACGAAGGTGGTTTTGACTGCCGATTATGTACTGCCGATACGTTCGTCGAAGATTCGCAAATTCCCTATTTACAACGAGTTGTTTTACCTGCACCCGAGCCGTTTTACGCCCAAAAGGGTCATTGAAGGACGGTATATAGTGTTGCGATTGGTGGGTTGGAATGCCACGCACGACATTGGCAATAGGGGTTTGACGCCACAGCAGGTAACCCAAGCGATAGCCGTTTTTTCGCAATATGGTCAGGTTTTTATTTCGTCCGAAAACCCTTTGCCCGAGTCGCTCAAAGCCTATCAGATGCCGACCAACAAGACGCAGTTACATAACGTGCTGGCGTTTGCTTCGTTGGTGGTTACCGAAGGGACGACGGTTGGGGCGGAAAGTGCCGTGTTGGGAGTGCCGACAATCGTCATCCATAGCCATTATTTGCCCTATATCAAGGACTTGCACGAACGCTACGGCTTACTCCACTATTTCACCCCATCGCAGTACGAAAAAGCGTTGCAAAAAGCGGAAGATTGGTTGCAAAACCCGCCCGATTTAACCCAACCCAAGCAGCGGATGTTGCAAGAACATATTGACCCAACCGCGATGTTGTGCGAGTTTATCACCAACTACGGATAGTTTTTGCTGATTGTACCGAAAATTTTTACCCCTTCTCCCAAATCTTCCACGCCTCTTGGGCTTGGATTTCGAACATTTGCCAGCCGTTGATGGTTGTGCAACCTTTTTGCTCGCCTTTTTGCAAAAATAAACTCTGCAAAGGGTTGTAAATACAATCGAAGAGGATATGCTCGGCACGCAACAGCGAGTAAGGGATAGGGGGACAGGTGGCCATAGCGGGGAACATTCCCAACGGCGTGCAGTTAATAATCAGACGATTTTCTGCCATCATGTCGGCGTCAAGTTGCTCGTAGTGCAGGCATTCGGGTTTTTGCCGCGACACGAACGCATACGGGATAGCCATCTGTTGCAACCCATACGCCACCGCCTTCGCCACACCACCCGTGCCTAAAATGAGGGCTTTGCTGTCGAAATGAGTCAAAAATGGGCGAATCGATTGCTCAAAACCGATATAATCCGTGTTGTAACCAATCAAGCGTCCAGCCTGGCATTTGACCACATTGACCGTCCCAACCTCGCTTCGCAACTCGTCCAAAAACGGAATGATTTGCTCCTTGTAAGGGTGGGTAACTGTGAAACCGTCCAAATGGTGTTGGTTCAAAATTTTCGTAAGTTGCTGTATTTCAGTTATTTCCATTTTTTCAAACGTGGCATCAATGTGATGTTGCTGAAAAAAAGTCGTGAAGTACGTTTGGGAAGATGAGTGTTCCAACGGATAGCCTATGATACCGAAATGACGCATATTTGAGTGGTTGAAGAGGTTATTTTATACTGTTCGTTGATGCGATAGCCCACCATCCAAACGATGTCGTTTCCATGACAAACGAGCCACTGTTGCCGTTTTTGCTGGTGCGAAAAATGCAAATCAGTGAAAATATCGCTCACTTTCCGCTTGCCTCGCATTCCCAACGGCTTGAAGGTGTCGCCGTGTTGCCAATGGCGAATGGTCAGCGGTTGCTTGATTTTGCGAGCGTCCAAAAAAGCGGTAGGTGCATCGGCTTGTGGATAGGCTTCGACAGGTTGTTTTTCCCGCACAACCCATTGCAAAGTCGGCTCATTTTCTTGCACCTCCAACGGCGAAACGAGCAGATGATTTTGCCGAATCTCTGCCACGTAGTTGGGTGCAAAAAACTGCCTTCCGACTTTTTTCTCCTTGATTTTCAAGCAAATATCGGGAATGCTTTTGGTGGGAAAATCAAATTGCTGCAAACTTTCAAAAAGTATCATTTCGGCACAATCGGGTTGCAAAAAAACAAAGTCCGTGTTGATTTCAAAGCCATTTTCGGCATTTTGTGGCATATATTTTTGCATCGCCTGCTCAACAAACGTGATATACTGCTGGTTGTGTTGGCAATTTTGGGCGATATGTTCGATTTCGCTGTCGCTAAAATGACTCAGCAAAGCCCGTATTTTGTTGCGTTTGATGGTCGTGTCGGCGTTCGTGCTGTCCTCCACAAACGGAATTTGTCGCTCGTGGGCGTATTGTGCAATCTGGTGGCGACTAACGCACAGTAACGGACGAATGATAGAGCCGTTTTGTGGAAGCATTCCTCGCAAACCCCGAATGCCACTGCCCCGTGTCAGATTAAGCAAAACCGTCTCGGCTTGGTCGTTTTGGTGGTGTGCAACGGCGATTTGGGTGCATTGATACGTTTTTCGCAACTCTTCAAACCAGCCATAACGCAACTCACGAGCGGCCATTTCCACCGAAATTTTGTGCGTTTTTGCATACTGATTCGTGTCAAATCGTTTGGCGTGCAACGTAAAATTGTTTTTTTTGCAAAACGCACGCACAAAAGCCTCATCACGTTCACTTTCTTCGCCTCGCAGTTGAAAATTACAATGAGCCACGAGCAAATATTCCTTCGGCACAAGAGACGCTAAAATATCCAAAAGCACCATCGAATCCACACCACCACTCACGCCGACAAGCACTTTATCCGAGTGATAATCGAGCAAATTGTACTGTTTTATGAACCTTTGAACTATTTTTTGCATCCTTTTTTGATTTGTTGCAAATTTACAAAAACATTTTTAGCAATAACTTATTTTTTATATCTTTGCCAAAAATTTTAGATATGAGTTTTGCAAGTTGGTTATTTGAGCGAAGACTAAAAAAGAATCGTTTGGCACGGAAAGTTGATTTTCCAAAATATGATGATGTCAAAACGGTTTTGGTGTTGTTGAATGACGCAATGTACGAGCAAAACATCGTGGATTTTTTGAGCCAAGATAAAAAGCATGTTACGGTCAAATATCCACCGCAAAAAGAACAAATCAGTTTTTGGACCAAGAAGCCTGCCAAAGAGTTTTTGCAGACGATTTCTGCCCACTCTTATGATATTTTATTGGATTTAACGAGCCAAGAAACGCTTGCGATACAGTACATGGTTTTGGAGGCTCGTGCAGCATTTCGGTGTGGTGGTTATGTGAAGGAAGGGCTTTTTGATATGACGGTCCTCAAGACTGATTCGCCTATGATGCTTGCACAGGAAATCGTTCACTACCTCAAGGAAATCAAGGCGAAATAAGATTGGAAATGGAATAGAAATAAAGACGTATCAAGGAATACTTGGGCGTTTTTTTGTGAAATAATGAAAAAAATATACCTTTGTCTCAAAAAGAAAACGTATGCTGTTGCCGTATTTGAATAAAGGAGATTTAGAGGTTGGGTGCGATGAGGCAGGGCGTGGCAGTTTGGTAGGGAGCGTGTTTGCAGCAGCGGTTGTGTGGAGGCAAGATGAGGCTTTTGATGCTGAAGAATTTGAAGCCATAACCGACTCCAAACAGTTGCCAGCAAAAAAGCGGGAAGCGTTGCGGGAGTTTATTGAAAAGCGTGCCTTGGCGTGGGCGGTTACCCAAAGTACCACCAGCGAGATTGAAGAATTTAATATCCTCAATGCCAGCATAAACGCTATGCACAAAGCCATCAGACAACTGCCGATTGAGCCACAACAAATCTTGGTGGACGGCAACAAATGGCGAACCTATTACGCGACAAAAAACGACCAAAAATATGTCGTGCCGAATGTGTGTGTGGTGAAAGGGGATAGTACTTACTTGTCGATTGCAGCGGCGAGTATTTTGGCAAAAACCTACCGAGATGACTATATGCGAGAATTGGATAAGGAGTTTCCGATGTATCATTGGGCAAAAAATATGGGTTACGGCACCAAAGAACATTTGCAGGCTTTGAAAC